>JADFXZ010000128.1 GCA_015233265.1 Nitrospirota bacterium | reverse complement strand
ATTGTAATCTCAGCGAAGCTGACGCAGTCAGAATAAAGTTGGAAAATAAGCTCAGTGAGTTGGGGATAAAACACAACGTGTTTCAGCTTGAATGTGTTCACTGTAACAATAATATGTTATTCTGTAGAGGACATTGAATATAACAATGCTGGGCGAACGCATTAGAAACATTCGGCAGAAATTGCCTATACTTTTGGCTCTGACCGATGGTTTCCTGTATTGCCGCGAAAGCGGCAATACAGCAGAGGAAGTTACAGTTGCAGGTTTCGAATGCGATTGCCATGTGTTACAATGGTAACAGAAAACCCAATTCTTTAGTTTTTCTATGATGTAAACAATTAGAAATAAAGGGGGCAACGACTGATGCAGAGAAAACTGTGGATAGCGCTTACTGTGATGGCCATGATGGTGCCGCTGGGGATAGTCCTGCCGCAGATATTTGGCGCCGGTGGGGCATGGGGTGAGTGGAGTTCCGAAACTATCAACCAAATGCTGGGCTACTTGCCTGAGGGCATGAGGCATTATGCCGGGCTGTGGAGCGCCCCTGTTGGCGATTACTCGGTCGTTGCCGAGGGCGCAAACACGAGCGTTAAATCATTTTCTTACATTGTGTCTGCCTTTATTGGCTCTGTTATTGTGGGTCTTGTCGTTTATGTAATTTCCATAATCATTCAAAGGGCAGCGGCAAGGCCAGATAAACATGCCAAACAATAAAATACCGTCTTTTCTATTGACCCCCCAGCCTCTGTCGCGCGGTGGCGGCGCCAGAGTCAGCAGTTCATTTATTGACAAGGGAATCGCTCATATCTCTAAGTTTTATGAGACAATCTTTATACAGTGGGAGTTATCCCGTGGGGACGGCCTGTTTCAGCGCTTAAACGCACGGACAAAGGTTCTATTTCTGATATTTTATATCTTCATCGTCAGCGTTAAAAAAGATGTATCGTCAGAGATATTAGCGGCGGTGTTTATTTTACCTTTTGTCATATTGTCGAGGGTTGGGATTTTTAAGTTTTACTGGAAGGTGCTTTTAGCCGGTGTTATATTTGGAGTCATTGCCGGGTTTCCAGCCGCACTTAACGTGATAACGCCGGGTGTGCCGGTTTACAGTATATTTGTAATGAACCAGGCGCGTGATTTTTGGATATACCATCTGCCGGAGACTATTGATATAACCGCCGAGGGTATCATGCTGGTTATGATGCTTACGGCCAGAGTAGTCAATTCGGTTACAATTGCGCTTCTGGTCATCGGCACTACTTCGTTTTCTGATGTGCTGAAGGCTCTTTCGGGCTTCAGGGTGCCTGAATATTTCTTGATGATACTGAGCCTGTCTCATAAGTATGTGTTCATATTTTTAAAGATGCTTCGCGACATGCACGCGGCAAAAAGGGCGCGCCTCATTGGAAGGGCTGACGCCGCGCTCTGGATATCCGGAAGGATTGCCCTCATATTCAATAAGACCCAGAGTCGCTCAGAAGATGTGTACAAGGCAATGGCCGGACGCGGCTTTACTGGAGAGGTAAAATTAGCTAAGCTGCGAATGTTAAACACTGTGGACATTATTTACGGGGCTATGTTTATATCGTTGTGGATAATATTGTTAATCATATGATAAAGTTATTCTATGCAGACTGTACTGGCCCTTAAAGAGGCGTCATATAAGTATTATGGAAAGATAACCGCCCTTGACACAGTGACCCTGTCAATTGGCCTGGGGCAGCGGATTGCCGTAATCGGGGCAAACGGCAGCGGGAAGTCATCCCTGTTGCAAGTCTTAGCGGGGCTGATTTTTCCACAAAAGGGCGAGGTATTCTTTAATGGAGCGCCGTTTACTGAAAAATCATTTAAGGACTCAGGGTTTTTAAGACGTTTCAGGTCGGCAGTCGGCTATGTGTTTCAGGACTCGGACGTGCAGTTGTTCTGCCCCACGGTGTATGACGAGCTCATCTTTGGGCCGCTTCAGATGGGTATGGATGAGGCAGAGGCCTCAGGGCGCGCTGTGGAGATTATGAAGATGCTCAACATTGAGGCCCTGCGTGGCAGGCCGCCCTATATGCTCTCTGGCGGTGAGAAAAAGAGGGTGGCAATCGGCTCGATACTGACAATGAATCCAGAGGTTATCTTATTAGATGAACCAACGGGTGGGCTTGACCCGCGCACACAGGCATTTTTGGTCGAGCTGCTCTTTACCCTTAACGACGCCGGTAAGACCATCGTCCTGTCTACGCATGACCTTGCGCTTGTCGATGAGCTGCAGGGGCAGACGGCAGTGCTTTCGGAACTTCATACGATTGAGCGGGTCGACACTGCAGATTCAATTCTCGCCGACGAGGAGATGCTCCTTGCCGTAAATCTGATTCACGAGCATTTTCACCGCCACAGAGACTCTGCTGGCACTATCTCACACCGCCACCGCCATGCCCACATAGATTAACCGCTGTTTAAATTAATATGTTAAAATGACAAATGCACGACAATAATACGTCAGATAGTCTTACCCCTAAGTGGGTATTTTTGATAATCAGCGTGGTGTTTGGGTATATTTTCATATTCGTCACGCCCCCGTTTCAGGCCCCCGATGAGTATCATCATATGTTTCGCGCCTACCACGTGTCAATGGGCGGCTTAGTGTCGTCCAAGGTACGGGGCATGTCTGGGGCTGAGCTTCCTGTGAGTCTTGGTGATACGGTTATGACCACATCGACAAATATCTCTCAACACCCCAACAACAAGCAAAAACTTGCCGACATTGGACGCGCCATGCACATCCCGCTTGCACCTTATAAGAGCGTGTTTTACTTCTTCCCAAATACGGCGCGATATGCCCCCGTGATGTATGCCCCTCAGGCGATGGGGATATTTGTTGGAAGGTTATTTAACGCAGCCCCAATATTCATAATGTACCTGGGCAGGATAACAAATTTAATCGTATGGATTGCGCTGATATATCTTGCAATAGGCACTACACCAATCTATAAATGGCTCTTCGTGTTATTAGCCCTGACGCCGATGTCGTTGTTTTTGGGGGCATCGCTCTCAGCCGACGCCTTTACCAATGCGATGGCCTTTGTGTTTGCCGCGTATATTTTTAAGGCCGCCTTTGGGCGTGATGCTCAGGTATCGACAAAGGACATCGCCATTATTTTTGTGGTCTCAGCGGCGCTTTCCCTCTCGAAACAGGTTTATGTGCCGGTGCTGTTACTATTTCTGATGATACCGGTTCGTAAGTTTGGCTCGTTGAGAAGATATATAGCCATTGTGGTTTCACTTTTTGCCGTTGCCGCGGCGGCTGCGGCTTCGTGGTATTTTCTGTCGAAGGATTTGTTCGTCCCGCTGCGGCAAAAGCTTGACATATCACCTCAGAGACAGTGGTACTTTGTAACGCACCATTTTGCCGATTATGTCATTGCCATGAAGAACACTCTCATAAAATATTGGTCTGATGTGCTGACTGACTTCATAGGAAAACTTGGCTGGCTCGATACGGAACTTCCCTCGTATGTTGTCATATCATTTTGGGCAGCGTTAGTTATCTCCGCCCTTTGGCAAAACAATACCGATGTTACAATCAAACTAAAGGACAAGGCTGCCGCGGCCGCGGCATTTATCTGTACAACCTTCCTTATAGTCCTGTCTCAGTACCTGACTTGGACAGAGGTGGATAAATCAATAATAGAGGGTCTAACGGGAAGATATTTTATACCTGCGACACCGGCGTTGTTTATATTATTTTATAACAATAAATTACACCTAAACACAGACAACAAGCGCTTTGCCATATTGGTATTATGCTATCTGGCCTTTATAATGTGCTCCACTACGGTGGCGATGATTTTTCGATATTATTTGTGAACTGGTGAAAATTCAGCCTGGCGGGAACTTTATAAACCCTTCCCATTTTAAAAGCAGCTCGCGAGTTGCCCACAAATCTCCGGCACAGTAAACCGCTATCTCCTTATTTCTGCCGGCCTTGAACATGTCCTTGACGTCATATCCTGTAACACCCTCGGATTTCGGGCTTTTTATACCAAAAGTCCTGCACCACATGTCCATGCTGAAGCGTCTGCGCTGGGCGCCGAAAAAAGTTAGCTTATCCAGTAAATCTATGTGTTCATTGCCATAGCGGTTTGGCATCAAATCGCGAGTAGGTTTAATGTTGTGTACGGCGGAGCGTATCATTATAAATGGACAGTCAAACCCCCGGCCATTAAATGTGACGAATTTGTCATATTTTCTTATTACATCCCAAAACGCCTCAAGGATTGCCCTCTCTGAACTGGGGCGATAGATAATCCCATCCTCTTCGACAGGCTGATGAGCTTCTGAGGGTGTTTCCGGGGAGTCAGCGGCATTTTCTTGAACATCAGCCGGCTGATAATATACTACACCCTTTTGTGTATCGGGATTTAACATGCCGATGGCCACAATCTCGGCTGTGTTGGGATAGAAGGAGAGACTCTCCCTTACCAGTTGAATCTCCTCCTCCGTCTTTGCCAGTTTTAACAGGTAGTCCTGAACTTCCGGGTCAAAAGACTCAAGGCCGGCCCCAGCCGTCTCTATGTCAAATATTACCCTTGCCACGACTGTCTAAGCGGCCTTGTTAAATTTCTTCATCACGTCCCATGTCTTTAGTATATCGATGGCGCGCTGAAGCTGCATATCATCCTTTTCTTCACCCTCTAAGGGGGCTGCCTCCGTCTCTTCTGACTCCTGCCCCTCTGCCTGCTCGTTATCAAGATGGCCTTTGAGGTCTTTTTCCCTCATCACGGGGCGTTCCTTCGTTTTGTCCGCCTTTTGTTTCACCACTATATCCGGCGTTATGCCCGTGTTCTGTATGGATGTCCCCTTTGGGGTATAGTAGCGGGCAGTAGTCAGGCGCAACCCGGAGCCGTCGCTAAGCGGCAGAACACTCTGCACAGAGCCTTTGCCAAATGTCGTCGTACCTAATATAATTGCCCTGTTCCAGTCCTTCAGCGCCCCGGCAACTATCTCAGAGGCACTGGCGCTTCCCTCGTTGACCATAACCACCATAGGGAGTTTCTCGTACTTACCGTTTCCCTCTGTAAAAAACTCCTTTTTCTCGCCAGCCCTGTCCTTTATATATACCACCAGCTTGTTCGGAGGTAAAAACTGCTCCGCTACACCTACCGCCCCCTGCAGGAGGCCGCCCGGGTCGTTTCGTAAATCCAGCAACATAGAAGTTACTCTCTTTTCTCTGAGCGCCACAAGAGCCTTCTCTAAATCGGCCACAGTCTTTTCCTGAAACTGATTTACTTTCACATAGCCGACATCGTCGTTGAGTACCTTATATTTAACGCTCTTGACCTTTATCGTGTCGCGTACCAAGGTGTAGTCTATAGATTCTTTCCAGTCCGTCCTCATTATCGTTACCGTTACCTTTGAGCCTTTTGCCCCGCGCATCTTGCTAACCGCGTCGTAGAGAGTCATTTTCTCTGTAGACTCGCCGTTTATCTTTGTGATTATATCGCCTGCCTTTATACCGGCCTGATATGCCGGAGTATCCTCAATCGGCGATATGACAGTTATCGAGGCACCCTTTTTCCCTATTTGTATCCCTACGCCGCCAAACTCACCCTTTGTATCTACCTTCATCTCCTTAAACAAATCCGGCGTCATAAAACTCGAATGGGGATCGAGGGAATTCAACATACCCTTGAGCGCGCCATATATCAGGTCCTTTGGCTTTACCTCCTCGACATAGTTGCTCCTTATTATGGAGATTACCTCCGTAAAGAGCTTCAGCTCCTGATACGTATCAGACTCCGCTGCTGACTTCAAAAATCTCAAAGGGAAGTTGTCATGGCCGCTGCATGGCAATGTTGCCATACCATATGGTTCTCACAACGACCCCCAGTTTAAGACCCCCGTGTACAGAAACGGGATATATATAAGTTCAGAACAAGACCCGTCAGTCAAGGCGGTATATGATGGCAAGGTGGTATTTGCTGATGTGTTTAAGGGGCTTGGGCAGGTGGTAATATTGAGCCACGGCATGGGTTATCATACGGTATATGCCAATCTCAGCACCATATTTGCAAAGGTGGGAGATATAGTCAAGGCCAGAACTACAATAGGAAACGCGGGGACATCGAGCTTACTAAACGCCGTTGGTATATATTTTGAGATAAGGTACAAGGGAAAACCGATAAATCCGACACAGTGGTTGAAAAGGGATACTTAGGAGGATGAATGAGTAAGAGTGTGCGGTTGTGGATAATATGGTTGATAATGCCTACGATAATATTAAGCGGGATATTTGTAGGCAGCGGTGTGCTAATCGGCAAGTGGGCTG
>JADFXZ010000042.1 GCA_015233265.1 Nitrospirota bacterium | reverse complement strand
AAAGTATAATAAGGGGGCATAAGCCCCCCTCGATTTAGAAATTCAAATCCTCACAGAACGCCATAAACGTTACATTGGCACTTGCAAGCGCATTTGCCGGCACAAAATGTAGAGTGTGTCCACCTGAATACGTCCGCCCTTTGTTAAGGCTGTCCTGTGTCGTTCCCAGCGAGTTGATGTTTACGCTCGATATGTAGGCCGGAGATGTTGAGAAATCGTTTACTGTGGCCGTGGCCGTTGCGCCCTCGGCCTTGTTTACAACGACAAACACATCCTTCACGCAGGTATTTGCCGGTATGGCCAGAACTTTAACGACGTCTGCGGCGTTAACGTTATTCAGTCTGAAATCAACGGTGTTTACCAGCCGGTATAAAAGGTTTAATCCATCTGCCGGTATGATGGCCGCGCCGTTTGTTAAGTCTTGAACTGCCATATGTAACCCCCTTACTATGTGATTTTGTGCGGCCTATGACCGCTTATTTCCATCTATGACAACAATCCCTTCACTTCTAATCGCGGCAGCCCCACATGCGCCACGTTATCGACTACGTTTAAAGCAGGTAACGACATCTCCACATCGATGCGCTGGTTGTAAGTGTCCCACGCCTCATCATCGAGCTGCTCTTCATGGGGTTTTGTCATCGAGACTATATATTGCTCGATGCCGCCCTGCTCACGATAATACCCCGCTCCGTCGTCCCCCGTGTCAACATAGATAACATCATCTGTCAGGTTTTCAAGCTGGCCGCCTGTTGTCACCCTGCATATCCCGCGGCGGCTCAGGAAATACACTACATCGGCATAGGGCTTCCCTCTGGTTGGTGAGCCGTACACGGCGCCGTAACCGGCAACACTGAAACGCCTGAGCTGCAGGATGTCTGTCCCTTGAAGGAAGTATATATCAGTGTCCGTCCCAACAAAGAGGCCGTCCTTTACCGCACACAGCAGCGTGATCCTGTTTTCGAACACCATAAAGTTACTTGCATACTTGAACGATTCGTACCGGTACGGCTCTGAGTAAAACAGCACATTGCCGCTGGCAATGAGCATATACCCATAGAAGAACTCAACAAGCTGACCGGCAGCGGGGGGATATTCGAACATCGTATTAAGCGGTACAGAAAGCGTTGTCGTACCGTCATAGAGATAAGTGCCGCTGTGGTTAGCTCCGGTTGAATACACCAAGTACAGGGTATCAGTTCCCCGTGCGGAGATATATATGTTGATTGATACTATGGCAGGATTGCCTGAGGCCGCGTAATCGATAGAGAAGCCGCCTGAGGCCTCAATCCTCACAACGCCCACGGCGCCGGATTCATAACCGTCATTGCGGACATAAGTTACCGCGGCCTGATACGTCCCCTGCGGCAATGACCCTACCGGTGAGCCCCGTAGAACAGGCAATGGCGGTGGCGTAATTCCCCAAGCCCGTGACTGGCCATTCTGAATGACACCGGTTACGACTCCGTCGCTGTAATAGATGCAGTCATTAACCGGTGCATACCACATCCGCCGTCTACCGGCTGGTATTCCTGTTGCAATAGTGGCCGTTATGAATAGGCTCCCGATCTTTATCAGGGATTTCAGCGTGTCGCCTTCACGGAAATAGCTTATGCCGTGATGACTAAACAACGAGTGGCAGTCTCCGGCGTAAACCCTCTTACGGCCTTTACGGCTTCGGAGACGTCCCTCGTTGTCTATATCGAAATTTCGGCAATCGGCTACGTACTTTATCCCCGGCTCGCCATCTTCGTCAAGCTCTTCCTTAGGCCGGTAGTCGTTTATCCCGCCTAAGCCTGCCCCTATCTCAACCAGTTTGCGTTTTTTCACAGATTCCCCGCATATGGCTTACATATTGTTTCAGTCCGCCTTGTGCGGAGCATCTCCTGCTTTATCTTCTCGATGTAATCCCGCCACTTCGCCGCATGAAGCTGATAGAAATTAGGCTCAAACGTATCCGAATCATTCGTCTGATATGCACGCGCCACAAGCCCGTCTATCAAGCTGTAGTGATGGCGCGAATTGATTTCGGGCTGCCTGTCAGGCTCTTTCATTGTCATCGGGATAAGCGGTATGCGAAATACGGTCAGCGCAAGCTGATAGTTGTCATCCGGTACGGGATATAACCGTATCTGCTGGCTCTCCAGGTCGGAAATATACGCGCGTGGCCTATCCTGATCAACTTCCCACCGCTCATACCACGCGTCCAGGTCACAGCGATTAACCTTGCCTAGTGGACAATAACCTGCCAGATATACCCGCGCAACAAAGATAATCCGGCTGTCGAGCTCGTAATATGCCTGTCCCTCTACTACCGGTATCGAGCATATCTCCGGCGTCAGGCTGTCCTCGAGGAGAAGCGTTTCGCGGCAGAACTCGTCTATCGTATCGTTGAGCATAACTATCAGCTCATTATCAGACCAATAAGTCCCCGGATGCGGGTCACGGAGCCTGCCCCGCGTCAGACTTATGATTTCAGATAGCGTCATAGTTATCTGGTAACGTACATCAAGCCCAATGCATCCGGCTTAATGACATTGTAGCCATAAATCTGCAGGCCACGCACGAGTGTGCCGTATGAACTCTCCCCTAACAACATCTCCATATTGATAGATTGGCCGGCGAAGGTCAGGCCTGACTTATGGCCAAACATGACGTTGAAGCATGTAGTATGTGTCGTCGGATCTGTGACCGTTGACAGCAGGTTGCTTACATAGACCTCAAAGGTGTCAATATTGCCAATATGGCCATTACGCAGAGGCGATATGCTGTCGCCTGTTACAAAGACCTTCGCAAGATCTGATTTCTTACACATTGCCGCCATCCACGCCGGTATGATAAGCCACCTGCCTGTTTGCGGAAGGTTGTATTCGTCGCAGACAGTGCCCGAATCGAGGATATAGTCAAGCACGTTGTTTTTCGTTATCTGAATAGGAGTGTTCAGCGCGCCAAGATTGATATCGTGCGAGATATTCCCAGCTGTTAATCCTTGATTCAATGGGTCTACCATAGCCGGTATATTTGTAAATATGTCCAGTTCTACTTTTATTTTGGTCTGATGTGACGCATCATCCGCCCAGACGTCGAAATAGTCTATGTCAGTCTGCCACTGCTCAACCCTGTCTATAGCGCATGCCCAGCCAACGCCCTTATCAATGATGAGTTCGGTTGAGTCAACGTTTGGACGCTGATAGTCTATCTTCATACCCTTTGTGTAATAAAAGGTATTTACAGTTGGTATTTTCCTGATATATACCTTGTCGCCCTGCTCCCTTATCTCGTCCTCATGATCGGTATTTGCGATGTAGGGCAATATACACTTCTGGTAGAACTTGTCCTCGAGCTTGGGCGAATACTCCTTAGGTATTGTACCAGCTCCTAAGCTCTTATACCCCGGCACTGCTGGAAATGTTGAATTAGCTGCCATATAAAACCTCCATACTAAATATCGTTAGACTTAACGAATTCGGGGCCGAAAGACCTCGTTTATTTTTCTTAATGAGTTTTCTTTAGGTATTCCATGATTAAATTACCTATTAAAGCAAGGGATGTAGTTCCACCCAGCAGGTATAATTTGTTGAATTTCTCGTTTATATGCTCTTTGAGATTGGCAATATCTTTTCTCATACTATCTGTTTCAGATTCATTAGCTTCCATTCTTTCATTAACAATCGCAAATCGCTCATCCTGGCGTTTTTGACATATGGCGCATACATCCGTATTGACGTCTGTCATGCCGGCCTCCCCCCTGAATCCTTAGCGAATATCAGCCCTATGCCCGTGAGTATCATGGCAAACCCATTGTTCTGGTCTTGCGCGACGCCCCATCCAAACATTGTAACTATCCCATATATGATGCTGGCTGCGCCTATGGCCGTTGTCCTCATATCCTGCATTGCCTTGCCCTCCAAGTGTTTGGACGCCCGGGACTCCGGTAATCCCGGGCGGTATGAAATATGATTTAAGCGATGATACCTAAGATGCGGAGATTACCGGCTCCGCAGAAGCTGCGGGTGCGGGGCTTACCGCTGCCGGACTGGCCGTAACCACAGGCTTTACCACTGCCGTTCCAACCTCAGACGGCTGCGCAAACATGCTCTCTAAGCCGCCTACAATCTGCGTTATGCCCCCGACATAGTTCCTAGGCAATCCCGCCGCTCCAAACAGCTATAACAACCCTACGCCCAACTGCAATATACCCTGAATACTGATATTACCCATTTGTAGCCTCCTTATGCGTCTCGATGTATAATTTTAACCGGCTAAGCCGGTTTAACCAGCCCTTGAGATACTTCTTGTCTTTAGGCTTGCTTGCGGCAATTTCTTCATACACTGCTTCACGCCGCGATAAATACTCATTGGCCATCGATTCATTAGTGCAAGACGATACCTTGTTTAGGATTCTCCACGCCTCGCCTTCCCCCATATTCACTGTTGTATCGAAGAGAATCAGGTTTAATGGCCATTTCTCTTTATCACAGTGTGTCCTTAGCCAGTAATCATTGTAATAAATCTCCTTCGCAGCGTCGACCGTTAATGCCTTTATATCCAGGTGCGGATAAGCCCTTTGACTGATCCCGAAGTTCGTAGCGCCCCCGGGATCATCAGGATCGCAGACATATCCGCCTTCCGCATCAAGGACGAATTTTACAGACCTTTCAAAATCGTCACTGTAGACCATCATTCCACTCCTTCTTGTTGATACCTCTTTTGTAACTGCGGCGGATTATTATTTAGCGCAAAATCACCTCCGCCGCTCTGATCCCCTGACGGATTTACTGACATTGCACCCGGTAAGCTGCCTCGCAGCGCACTTGTGGCATTGGCAGATGTCTTGGTAGCCTGTGGCGGCGTATCGCTTCCCTTCGGAAATATCTTATCTATGTCTAATTCAAGTGAGCGCGCTGTTTCCTCGATGAGATATTTCTTGCCTTTATCCGGCACTAATGCCGAAAACGCCGGAAGCTGTATCGTCTGCATAAATTCATTGCGCCGTATAGACTGCTGTTCCTTCGCAATCAGAGAACTGCTGCCCTTGGCAATTATCTTTGAGCCGATTAGCGCCTCACAATACCGATACCAAATAGCGAAATAATAGTGCCGGTTTAATACTGGCTCTATTATGTGGCTGTCTATATTGGCTATTCTCATTTTCATCGCCTTGGCTGTCTGCGATATCAGCATTGAGAAGCCGCTCGCCGTTGACGTAGTGTCTTGCGGCGCAGCATTCCCAAAGTTAAACGAGGGCACCCCACTCTGCTCATGAGCCAGTGCCTTGTAATGCTCAAATATCGCTTGCAATTGGTTTACTATTACCTCCGGCTGGTAAAACCTTATTGCCGGTGCACCTTGCATCTGCGCATCGGTAACATCCCATACCGCCCACGGAATCAGCACATTGCTTGCGCCTAATACAAGCCTGTCTACATTACGCTCTACCTGCGGCCCTGACGCTATCGCCGCATTGTTTACAGTCGAACGCGCTACGGCGTTACAGGCAGTCGCCACGTCGTCAATCATCTGCGGAATTCCTTCTCCCCAAAATCGCCCCGGTATCTCATTGTAGGAGCTCTTGGCAATTGCCTTCCGCCCTAACGGATCAGGATTTAACATCGCCTTTATTACATGGCCGCCTATCACATAGATAATTACATCGTAACTCTTTACAGGATCTGTTATATCCTGCGGGGACATCCCTTCATTAAGAAGCATTTGCCCCGATACAGGCCCCCAAAATTCCAGCACGTCTATCTTGCGTGAGCCTACCATCTCAGGGTTGTATCTGTACTCTAGGAGATTAATTGCCATATCGGCCGGCGCTTGTTCGTGGTGGCCCATGTGATACTCTGTTAATGCCGCCCTGATTGCCTCGTCATTAAATCCGGGGACGCCGATTAAATTATATAAATCGCCAGGCAGTAATGAATCGCGGTGTACGAGCCAGCTATCGTCTATGCTGACTGAATCCGGCGCGGGGAATATGTCCTTAGGGTGTATGGCCTGATATATAGGCATAATCTTATCATTGCCTGTTAATGTACGCTCTCCAAGTTCGTCATCAATCCAATTAAGCGCCCTATCTTTTACGAATACAGGCCCTTTTATAAATGCCGCGGGGTATTTGGTCAGATAATCTATAAACTCCTCGAGAGCCTGATAAAATCCCCCCTCTTGCAGCTGATCTTCTATGATGTTACTGATTTCCTCTACCTTCGCGGCCGTTGTTTCCTTGACATGCGCCTCCACAACCTTCTGCATGATCGGCAGAATATGGTCTTCAAGGACATTTCTGATTACGTCATCATGTAACGGCACACCGGCAAACTTCATTTTTATGTGCGCGGCCTCAACCAGGGCATTTTTTGTCTCGTAATCTATCTGCGGTATCGGCAATGCCTGGAGTTCCCATATCCGCTTGCCAGGTTGAAAGATTATGTCCATGAATATAGCCTTAGCCATCTGGCATATTGTACTTGCCAGCTTGATATATATCTGTGATCCGCCCGCCTTCTTAATAGACTCTAGTTTCGTAGGATCGTATTTCCCGTTTACCGCCCTTTCGGAGTCTATGATGATTTTATCTATAGGCGCCCTGATGAGCTTTGAATCTCCGAAGCATTTCTGCACATACCCCGCTAATTGAGATGCGGGTATCCCATCGAGCAGGTTGTCGTCCTGCAGAGGTCTTAACTCCCCAGGCTTATTAGACGCCACGCGCTATTCTTCCTTCTTTGGCGGCCTTGTCTAACTTTGTCTGTATTTCAAGCATCAATTTCTTCTGAGCAGGGGTTTTGAACTTGTTTGCGACCTTGTCACTATAAAACTGCGCTACCAGCGATTCTTTATATACCTTTGTGTCCTCCGGTGATGCTATATCGCTGCTGCCGTTTCCTTTCACCCCTATGAAGTTATTCACGTCCCTTGCGCCTGCCTTTGACTGCTTAAAAAACATCGCATAGTGTTTTGCCGTTACGTCTGCTCTTCCGTTTTTCCCGGCGCTATTGACGATCTGACCATATGTAAATCCAGTATTCGGATCCTCTTTTTCCAAGAATTTCTGAAATAACGGGTCTTTCGATATCTTTATAGGGTCAATGCCTTTAAACCCCATCGCCTCGAGGTGATGAGATACCTCTGCCGCCATCTGTAATGTACGTGAAGACTCTGTTGCCGCCTGTATCTGTGATACGTTTTGCTTTAACGGCTCTATCTCTGATAATTTCGACTGTAGAGCCGCTTCTATCATCTCTGCCACATCTTTATGTGCGTCCGGCGCCTGTGTCTTTAAAAACTGACCTCGTTGTCTCCAATCTCCTAAAGCATGTTCCGTTACCTTCTTTTGTTGCTCTTCGAGCTCCCTGATACGGCTTTCCTGCTTTTCCTTAATCTGCTCATATTCCCTTAGTTTGGCCTCATATTGCGATACATCAGCAGCGGCCGGGGTGGTTATCTCCAAAGATTGATGTTCGCCGCCTCCGTCAGTCATATCAGTATCACCATACAACTGATCTAAGAACGAGTCGTCAAAATCGAAATTTTGCAGATCTATCCCTTCCATAGTCTTTGCCTCCTAAAAATGCGCTTCCATTGTGTTGTAGTTATTTGGTCTACCCGCTCCTGCAGGTTGTGATTTCGTCCTTGTGAACTTAGCTATTGCCGCTGCCATTATCAAATCATCATGCCGCCCTGCCTGCGCCTCGTACCGCCCTTGCGCGTCTATCACATACGTCAACATCTCCAGATATATATCCTTTGAGACAATCCCGTGTACCCCCTCTCTGAACTCAGCTATCAGGTTATCTATTATCACCGGCTTGCTCGATGCCGTAGTCAACCATCCATATCTCTTTAAAGGCTTGCTTGGCGGCTCGATATGCGTCTGCGCATATATCCTTGCCGGTGGATAACGCAGTGTATTTTGCAGCGACAACACTACGGCCATGCCATGATTGTTTCTCTCCGGCACTAACATCGCCGTGTTATAGTGCCGTCCTAACCAATACAATACGCGGGCAAATATGTCAGGGTCACAATGCCCGTGCCACTGAGCTACTTGTATACCAGTTATCTGATGCACTACTACCGCCGCCGAGAAGTCCCCATACTCAAGGCCCTCCGCCACGTCCGCCCCGATTACGTAAGGATGGCCGCTCATTGGGTTTGCCCATATCTTAAGCCGCCCTTGCGGGTTTGGCTCTAATTTGCCTGTTGAAGATAATATCTCATATCGCTCTAACTCAGGCTGATCCGCCTCGATGTACGCCATCACCTTAGCCGCGTCAAATACCGCACGGCCGGACGTAATAAACGCCTCAGCATCATTTGCCGGGTATTCCTGGTGAAATGTATCGAGACTGCCTTTGCAATCGTTTTGCAGGCACCTGCGACGCCAGCTGATATGCCCTAGTTCAAGACCGTAAAGGCTCACAAGCTCCAACTCTTCTTCAGATGGGGTAAGCCCATCGGGTATGTTGGCATCACGATACTTATCAAACGCAAACCACGGGATAAATACACTGCTATAGACATTGTCAGCGTCGGCCTTATCATCAATGCGGCATCGAAACGCCGGTTTACCCCCGTCTAAGTATATCTCGTACTTATACCTAGATTTGATGTAGTAATCATAGAACTCCCCGCCAAGCCCTTTTGCGGTGCTCTCAAAGATGACCTCAGTGTCTATATCGCTTTCTTTAGGCAGCGTCTGCATTATCGAGGTGAGGACATTTCGCGCCTTATTTTGCGCCCATTTCGCAACCTCTGACAGATGGACGTAATGCAGCAGCTTCCCACTGCCAAAGTCCTGGCTCTCTGCCGTACCAACTATTATCGAGCTGTCCAGGCCCCCGGCGCCTGAAGGATAATTAAAATCAAGCGTATGAACGGAATTAAACCGCGTTGCCGGCTTAACAGCCTCGGGGCTATAGATATACATCCGGCGTATCATGCCGTACACCGCCGCTGTTACCTCTGGCTTGTTGGTTATCAGTGCCGCATGTCTATTATACTGCGTGGTGCACTTCCAGTAGAGCCTCCCCGCCGCCCACGTCGACACGCCCTCTCGTCTTGCCTTGAGTATTACAAGCCTCACTGGCCGACCGATAGACTTAATATCAGCGATTATCCCCTCAAGCAAATGCTGAATGCCGTTGAAAGCGAACAGCTTGCGCTTGCCGTCCGTTGTCTGTATATACAGGCAGCGCGACGCAAAATAGGCGTAATCACTTCGAAGTCTCTGTAGTATTTCCTGTGCCGGTTTCATTATCGAGTTTGTTAAGCATTGCCTCGTAGGTTTCGACATGGGCGTCAACTGTGGTTTCAACTGCCTTTCGCCGCGGGTAAAAGTACTTGAGCATATCAAGGCATATCTTAGCGCGCAACTCGCCATCTGTCTTAGGGTCAATTGCCAGGCCAACCAGTATCTCCACAGGATCAAAGCCCTTCGCTTTGAGCTTATTTTCCAGATCAAGGGTTCGCTTATTCTTCGCGCCCTTTGGACGGCCCCCAGTCTTTCTTTTTCCTTTTGCACCCATTCATCCCTTTTAGCTGTTACTTACAGTCTTTTTTCTTGGCATAACCCGTGGTCTTACCCGCGTCGCCGCCAGGGGTCTGCGTATATGGCTCGGTCTTTTTCATAAGATCGCCAGATCCGGCCTTCGTTACGCTGTTCGGTGTAAATGTCCCTTCATTATTGGATTCTTTTTTTATTGCCACGATTAGTACCTCCTGTATTTGTTCCTTTGGGTGTGGGCGAAGCCCAATTCCCCCTATATATAAGTAAGATATTCGCACAAATCCCTGAAAAGCCCTGTAAACATGCCCATCTCTTATTCGCATCGAAACTACGGGCTATAGGAAAAAAGATACGCTACACAGGCAGGGATTCAGGTCTTAAAAATGTCTAATATGTCTAAAATAGACTTTTTTAGGGTCTATTTAGGTCTATTTTTTTGGGGTCGAAGGCGGCGCTTGTGAGACTATACTGGCTATCCATGCGCTTCTACAGAGTTTAAGACCCCTTGAAAAGGTCTATTTTTCTCTACTTTAGACCTGTTTTGAAACCCTGATTTACAGTTTCTATCAGGACATGCTATATTACTCTTATGAGCGAGACGATTATAGAGACTGCCACAACGGCTGACGACGTAACGAATCCCGACATCGAGCGTATCGTCGGTATGTTGTCTGAGCTGTCACCCGATCGCGTTAAAGAGATTGCCGATTTTACCGCCTACCTTGCCCAAAGACAACGTAATCATAAAGCATTTGTCGAGGAAACTCTCGCCGCTAAACTAGAACCTGTATTAACATTCAATAGCGCTCAAGAAGCGTTTGACGCAATATTCAGTGAAGTATAAAATACAATATCCAAAATCCTTTTCCAGGAAAGTTCTTAAACTTGCCAAAAATAACTCCGCCATCAAGCTCACCATCAACAAAGTATTTCTAAAACTCGAAGAAAACCCTTTTGACCAATCTCTCAAGACACATAAACTCTCAGGTAATCTCAAAGATACATACTCATGTTCCATGACTGAGGACATCCGTATCATCTTCACTCTATCCGATGACACTATTCACCTGCTCAATATAGGCTCTCACGACGACGTCTACTGACGTCTGGCTGGTTTCTATTTGCCTGAGATGATTCCCGGCAACTCGAGTTCCGCAAACATACAACAAATACACGGCTGGTCATTGTTTCGAATAATCCTGTAGAGTGTCGATAGGGATATGTTCAGCATCTTGGAAATCTGTTTGGCTGACAGGCCGCCGTAGAGCATGGCCGCGACCGCTCTGAGGCGTATATCTGTTATCGTTCTGATGTTTTCTATCGTCACTCGCCGCTTCCACTGCTGCCCTTGGGCGATTTCGTTGAGGATTGTCTTATAGTCTATTACGATTGCGTTGTCATTGATTTCAGGTATGTAATAATCCCTGCTGTCTAACTCAAGAAGTTCCTGTTCGATAAAGACGCAGACCTCTTTGCAGCCGGCATATTTGCGGCAATCCGTACATAACACGCCTTCATTTTCCATTCTTAAATTCTCTTCAACATAAATAGTGCGCAATCAAGACAGTTCGAGGCGGAGGCCAGCTGCTGTGCGACCTGCCCCTCAGCGGTCGAGGCGTCAAATCCAAAGTCAAGCTCGTCGAAATATTTCTGATTTGCCTGCTCAAGCGCTTCCCGAATATTTGATATGCGGTCATAGGTTAGATACCTTATTATTTGTATCGACAATCCCGGCCTCCTCATAGCAGTGTTCGGCCCCGTTTTCGGCCATTTCTGTATTATAAGAAAAAGCGTCAAATAATTGACAATTTAAGTTGCCGAAGGCTGTTTTTTAGTGTGGCCACGCTGTGATCATCTTCTGCAACTGCCCAACGTCTGACGGAATTATGACAGGTAGGGTGGAAACCTCCTTTATGGTATAATTTACGTGCGATAGTAACTACGCCATAAAGGAGGTGAGAATTATGACAAAAGATGAGATGTTGAACCGTGCCGTAGATGTTGCCGTTGGTTTGGCTCAAAATGCAAGTTTAAGAGAGATAGATATTTTAACCTCAGCAATTGAAGCTGTTTATAAAAAGCTCGATGAACTATCGAAGCCCGCTTAATGGTAAAGTAACGCCAATATTTATATTGACTATCACTGGTAAGTCGCTGTCGACATTGCCGCGGGCAAGGCATATCTCTTTTAACAATTTTCCAATTTCCTTGCCCGTGGAATCCACTTCTACGTCTACTTCTTTCCCTTCCTCCATTTCCATGTGTGTGTTCTCCTTTTATCAGCGTATTTGTATGCTCATCAGCTCTGCTCTGTTGTTATCTTATATTTTATAATCAATCCATGTAAAGTACACGGGATAATGCCTCTGCCTGCCCACTATAATGTTATAAAATCATCATCTTTCACTTCGTTTACGCGGCTCACTTTCCGGGCAACGAAAAACGACACAAGCCCCGCCGCCAGCGCGGTTGTGAATAATTTGATATTGTGCGACAGCGTCGAATTGATGTCCCGTTGTTGCACACAAATATCTGTCAAGTGGTACACGGGTGTGAGGATATTCACGCAGCGGTTGTCTGTCCGCTCATGGTAATCACTACATACCAGACCGATTGTCTTAATCCTCACGTTATCATATTTTCGATTCAGTTTCCACACGTCGGCTGCAAACGGACAGCCCCTCATAGTCTTGCAAAATTCACATATCATAACTCCTCCTGTTACATTCCTTTTGAGTCTTTAATGCCGTATTAATTTCTCACCGGCTAACTTGTATATGGCCGGCGGCCTTTTTTAAACCTTCTGTCTGTCCTGATGGCTGCGACAAGGTTTTCCCTTATTTTCTTTTTAATATAGGATTTCCATGCTAATAATATTTCAGAGTCGGCGTATTTAATGGTGATGCGATTCTGGAGATTATAACGTATGACAGATAAATATGTCTTGTCATTGTCGATAACTGTCACTTCTTTCTTATTAGATGCGGCCAGTATCAGTGCCCCGTACTGCGACCAGATATTATTAAATGTCTTTTTCAAATTCATCATATTGACATTTCGCCTAATCGCTTTAAATAATCATTCTGAAAAGACTTAAATCAAGAGCTTCATCCTCATAGTTCTCATCGATTGCACTATCGTAAGAATTATCACTCATAAAACATCCTCCTTTCGTTGTGCTGTGGGATTATACCCTTCACTTTATCATCGAGAGCTTTACGAATTAAATCGTATAAATCCTCGTCATCGTCAAAAACAAAATCCCCTATAAACTGTCCTATTCCTCCGAAGCCGTTATCTATCCAGCTCAGCGCTAATCGTAGTTCGCTTATTTTCATATTTTTAAGCTTCGAGAGGATTCGTTCATTCATATTCAGCATGGCGGTGTTGATTATATCACCGATTTTAGTCATCGCCTTTTGAGCTTGATTGTACTGGTCATTGTCATTTTCTGGTTCTAAACATGCTGATGTCTTCATTTAATCCTCCTTTTAATCAGGCGGCCACGAATGACCGCCCGTTATCCCTGTTAGGATGTTTCAGTTCCCCTACGACGCCGCCGCAGTGGTGGTGCAGGTGGCGGCCTCAGCTTCTTCGACGAGGGCAATCTTGACTTCCTTGCCACCGTGCGTCACTTTGTCGCCCAAATCCTGCAATGTCTTAACGGCGGCTATGACTACGGGATCTGTCGAGTCTACGATTACGGCCGCTGGTGTTGCCGTTGTTATTGCGGTTGTTGTGTCTGGCATTGTGTTACCTCCAGTGTCTTTCAATTGCCCTATCAAGGACAGGGTGTAGCTCACTTTATTGCCAGAGCTCGGCAATCCAAAACGATTTATCTGTCCGCTGATGCTGGCTCATTCATCGCTGATATTGATACGAGCTCACGGCGCCGAGCGGGACAGCTCCGGTGCCGTTGCACACGGGGCAAATCACCTTCGGGTCTCCATTGCCGTCAAAGCCGTGTTCGACATATCCGCCCCAGCTCCCGCATTCCTCACAATTGTCCGTCTCCGGCTGCCAGATCCTGTCTGTTGTCGTGCTCATGTTTTCTCCTCACCCTCTTTTCCTCATTATGACCTGCAATTTCTGCTCGTTGCTCATTTCTTTTGTCATAGCTTGTTTCGTGTTCATATCTTCTCCTTATGATCCTAACGTATAGTATTTCGTCGTCAAAGCCGCCGATTCATACTGACGCTCTGCTTCTGCTTCTGCTTTCACCAAGCCCATTTGACGCCAGGTTGCAAATCTATAGCTTTGCGGTGGTTTAAACTCCGGCCATTCCTTTTTTATGGTGCTCAGTGGAATTGGCACAGGAAACCATTCTACATTGCGTATGTATATTGCATATGCCACTGCCCCATAACTGAAATAAACAAGGAACACATCAAGGAAATCATTAAGGGGCATACCCGACGCTCTAAATATGCGATCAAAAATTAAAGGCCGTTGACCATACATAACCTCGTCGACATAAAACGATCCGGTTATTGCTTGGGTAGGTGATGTCTCGTAGATATAAATTTTCCTATCGTATTTTATAGGCCATTTACTCCGCAGCTCTACAGTTTTTGTGCCGTCGTAGATCATCTTTGCGTGTTTAGGGTGCATCGAGAGTATCATACTGTCTTTTTTACCATTGTTGGTAATTCGCAAGTAATCGTCATGCCGCTTGCATTCGTTCCCGTTATTGAATTCAATATGATATGGGCATTCTGACTGCTCGCAGATTTGTACGTGTCTAAAATCTTCATTATTGCAATAAGCATCAAGATGACTTGGTATCGTATAGCTACGCATATTAATCTTGATCTTATCCTTGCTCATATCTTCTCCTTTTGCCCCAGCACATAGTGCTTTGTCGTAGTTGCCGCCGATTCATGTTGAAGTGCTTCTTTAACTTTACACAGCCGGTCTAGTTCGCACTGCGCGTTTATCTGGCTGGCCTTGCTGTGCCGCGTCGCCTGATACAACGGAATCGTTACCCCCACCGCTTGACACGCCTTTTGCCATGTGACTTGTATGCGTGTCTTACTTAGTTTAAACATGTCGGCTTCAGGTAGATAATTCCTGTAATTTATCTCGATGTATTGAGATAATGCCTCTGATATTTGGTATTTATAGATTTTGCCGGTCTTTGTCGGCCTAAGGTTATTAGCCTCGTCAAGGGCGCGTTCGACTGTGATTACGCTACCGGCGATGTCACGACGCCTAAGGGCACGTGCCTCACCTGGGCGCATACCAGTTTCAAAGAGGATTTGGACGTACAATTTATACTTATCCGGCAAATTCCCAAGGATTGATAGTTGTGTTTCTGTGTCTATCCAGCGTTTTGGTTGAGGTTTTACTTTAACTTTTGGGAACGCTGGTAGTTTCGTGATAACTTCGAGGTTATAAAGCTGACTAAAGAGGCCCTTCAAAGCATCGAGGATATGCTTGATAGTTTTGCTCGCTAGACCACGCTGAAGCAACGCTGTGTAGAAATCAAAGACGACCTTCGAGGAGACAGCCTTTACGTCCCGATCGCCCATAAATGGGCCTATATGGTGGCTTAAAAACGATTTCAGTTTTCGAACATGTTCGTAGGAGCAGCCGGATACCTCAAGGTGATTTATCCGGCTTTGCATTAACTTACAAACAGGATCGAGCGCCGTTACCTCGAATAGTAATTCTGTGCCGCATGTTGGACATCTCTTCATTGCCCTGACGCCGATATTGACGATTGCATCGTCTTTGGCAAGTTAAACCTGATCG
>JADFXZ010000127.1 GCA_015233265.1 Nitrospirota bacterium | reverse complement strand
GCTATAAAGACCAATGGCATGTATTTCTGCTTGCAGGGTTATCTAAAGTAAACAGTCAGATTGTCAGAAATTGCCTGTATGCGGTTTTGACGGTAACATTAGTATTTCTTGTCGCCAAACTTGCTTCAGGTATGGCGTTGGATTTAAGAAGACGCAAGGAGTACGAACAGACCATAACATCGATAAATGAAGGGCTTGAGCTGCAGGTAAGGGAAAGAACTCAGGAGTTACAGATAAAGGTAGATCAAATGTTGCGGCTTGAGCAGTCGCTGACTGAAAGCGAGGCAAAATACCGCCAGCTTGTAGAGATGTCCCATGAGGGTGTGTGGGCTTTTAATAAGGCCGGCGTCACCACATACGTTAACAAAGCGGTGGCTGAGATGCTTGGGTTTACGGTCGAGGAGATGACTGGCGTACGCTTTGTAGAGTTTATGGACGATGACGCAAGGGCAAGGGCGGCTCAAGCTGGAGACTACCAACAGAAACAAGGAAAGGCGCAGCGGCTGGAGACTACACTCCTGCACAGAGATGGCAGCCCTGTCCATGTATCGGTTTCAACGGTTGGTCTGATGGACGAAAAAGGAAATTTTGAAGGGTCATTTGCCATTGTCTCAGATATTACAAAACGAAAAAAGATGGAGGAGAAATTAAGGGAATCCCTGGCCGAACAGGAACTTTTGTTGAGGGAGCTGCACCATCGGGTAAAGAACAACCTTCAGATAATAGCCGGTCTTGTGGGGCTTCAAATAAGCCACGTCACAGACGAAAGCTATAAAAATATACTCAGAGACACGCTGACCAGGGTACAATCTATCTCGCTGGTACATGAAAAACTCTATAACTCTGAAACACTCTCGCAGGTCAACATTAAAAATTATATATATAGTCTGCTCAAAGACCTGTTTATATTTTTCACTGTTGATAAGGACAAGATTGGAATTAAATTTGAAGTGGCTGATGTACACATCGGGATGGACACCGCAATTCCATGTGGATTGATAATAAACGAGCTGTTTACAAATATCATAAAGTATGCCTTTAAAGGCAGAGACAGCGGGGAGATTACAATTGCGCTGCGCGAGGAAGAGCCAGACGGGCTCGAGCTGGTCATAAGCGACAACGGTGTTGGCCTGCCTGAGGACGTGGAAATCGGCAAGTCCAAGAGCCTCGGCCTTAAAGTTGTCACAATCCTGACAAAGCAGCTTGGGGGCACAGTGGAAATAGAACGGGGCGATGGAACGAGATTTATTTTAAGGTTTAAAAGATCAGGATTGTAGGAAAATCACAGGGCAAACGCATTTGAAACTTGCAGCAGTTACTTCCTCTCCAGGATTGCCAATGCGTTTGCCCTGGAAAATCAAGCTTGCCTGAATCAATGTGAATAAGCTATATTAACTTGTGAAAGGAGACGAGATGCCTAAGAACAAGATAATGATAGTAGAGGACGAGGGGCTTACCGCCGCCTATATACAAGACATTCTTGAGAGCGCTGGGTATGTTGTTGTAGCGCATGAGTTTTCTGGAGAGGACGCCATCGAAAGCGCGCTCAAGCATGAGCCGGACTTAATCCTTATGGATATCAGACTGCAGGGGCGGATGGACGGCATCGAGGCCGCCGGTGAGATACAAAAGAGAATGAGCGTTCCCATCGTTTATCTGACCGCACATTCGGACAAGTCAATCTTAGAGCGGGCGAGGTTAACACTGCCCTATGGTTATGTGCTAAAGCCGTTTAACAGCAAAGAGCTGCACTCCAATGTGGAGATGGCGCTCTATAAACATCGTACTGAACAAAACCTCAACGCATTGGCATTTTATGATTCGTTGACAGGCCTTCCCAATCGCTCTCTGTTTTTTGACCGCTTTGAGCAGGCCCTAAAAATGGCAAAACGAAGCCAGCACTCTATGGCGCTTATGATGATAGATATCAATGATTTAAGCGGTATAAACCAAGCGATGGGCCATGATGTTGGTGACCAGCTGCTGATTGACGCCTCCGCCAGGATGACACAGTGCGTCAGAGAATCTGACACGGTAGCGCGCCTCGGTGACGATGAGTTCATCATAACGCTTACAAATATTAAAGAACCCAACGATGTTTGCTATGTTGCCACAAAGATAATTGTCTCCGTTGGGAAGCCGTTTTATATAAACTCGACTAACTGTTCTTTGGGTGTCAGCATTGGCATATCATTATTTCCCGATGACGGCGATTCGTTGAAAACACTGTTGAAAGAGGCAGACGCCGCCATGTATCGCGCCAAAGAAGGCGGAAGGAATCGATACAGATTCTTTACCGAGACCTGTGAGAAGACTAACAGGGATATCGGCTTTTTACTCGATAAGGTCAGCGGCTTTGTCCTTGCGCGCAAAGGCGTCTGGGACGAGGACGGCTGGGTGGATTTGCTAATAGACGCTAAACGCAGCGGGGTCCCTTTCTCAAACGACATCACTCAGTACATCGGCAGTCTGCTTGAGGCCATAAAGAAGCTCTACGTGTCAGCCCTGCCGGTTGACGCGGATGTAGATAAGGTTATTCCTATCTTGTGCCACAATATATTGGATTTTATCATGGAAAGAGACGGTGTATGGAAACAGGCTGACTGGGAGTTGCTGCTTGTTAAGATTAAGACACACGGGATTGAGATGACAGACAATCTATACAACGTAATCAGGGATTTACTGGATGCGCTCAATGCCCTCTTTGTGTTGTTGTGTAAGAAGTGAGCTTACACCGCCCGTGCGTAAAATATCGCAGGAAGATTTCTTATTCGTTGTTGTTTAGATTTGATGTGTACTTGCTATGAATCTTAAAGAGGTCACTTTTTTCAGCGTCCTCTCTGATGAAGACGTTGCTGAGATAATGCCATATTTCCAAAGCGCGGCCTATAAGAAAAAGGAGATGATATTTTCAGAGGGCGACCGCTCTGACTGGCTTTATATAGTCTCAACAGGTAAGGTAAAGATAACCCGGCAGTCGCAGGACGGCAAAGAACTCATTCTTGAAATCATTCAGCCAAAGGAGCTGTTCGGGGCGGTTGCCGCGTTTAAGGGATTCCCGTATCCGGCTAATGCCGTGGCAATGGAGCAGTCTACGGTGCTAAAGGTCTCGCGAAAAAACCTTTTTAAGATCATAGACAGGTTCCCGGACGTGATGTTTTCAATTGCCTCACTGCTGAGTGACCGGATGAAAGACTCCCACGATACGCTGAAAAACATTGCTCTGGAGCGTGTGGAGAGCCGCATTGCCTCGTTGCTGCTGAAACTTGCGCTGAAATCCTCACCTGATGCCCTGCACATTGATTTCAAACTCACCAAGCAGGACATCGCCGACATGGCCGGCACTTCGGTTGAGACCTCCATTCGTACTATCAGCAAGTTTAAACAGCTCGGCCTTCTTTCGGAGGAAAAAGGCATGTTCGTCATCAAAGACCTCGAAGGGCTTGAGCTGTTCGGGCATTGAGTGACTGCGTTGACCCCATCCTTCGACAAGCTCAGGATGCCTCGATATAGTGTAACGTCCAAATATAGTGAAACGTCTGGATATAGTGTAATAGAGAAATCAAGTCATCCTGAGCCTGTTGCGCGAATCATCCTGAGCCTGTCGAAGGATGCTAGGCTGGATGCTCCGGTTTTGGTACAAGCGTTGCCAGCATATTATAAACAAACAGCATTATAGAGACGGCCTCCATGACGCCAAACACGGCGCCAAGCATTCTTAAAATTCCTTCCTGAGTGCTGCTCATAGGTATTGAATAACAAATGACCATTCCGATTAGCCCGATGTTTGCAAGCCAGAACTGTGCCTCTGCCGCCTTGCGGCTTTTTATCACGCGCCCTGCAAATCTTGGCAGCACATGATACCCCACGCCGTATATCATCATCGTTACCCAGCCCAATAACATCAGGTGCGAATGGACGAATTTAAATGTCAAATGGGTGGGGGAGGCCATCATCATAATGCCAATCAGCGACGACAGCCCCAAATACACTACGCTTGCTATTATGAAATTCTTTACATAACTGTCCATACTGTCATACCTCCGTAGTAGTTTATACTAAGTTGCATTCATAGCTGTAAGCTGATTGTCCTTATTCTGTCATTCCAGCCTTGAGCTGGAATCCAGTCCCTACGTCAACACCTGAAGTGCTGGATTCCTGCGTCCGCAGGAATGACAAAATTACTCATATGTCTGCTGCTTAGTATTAGTTTCTAACTTATACTACAGGTTCGTATGACAAAATACCATGATAAATATCATAATAAACGATTATAGCCCTCCATAAGGGCAGCCCTCATGACGTCAACAGGGGCAGCGCCGGGCTGCGTCCAAAGCTCAAATGCTAAAACGCCCTGCCAAAACAGCATACCAAGGCCGTTTACGGTTTGGCAGCCGAGCCTCTTTGCCTCGACAATAAGGGGGGTGTCTTTGTATATTACGTCGCACACGACAAGACCCTCGTGCAGCAGCGCACTGTCAACTGGGAGCGGGTCGCCCGCGTGAAGCCCTAGCGGGGTGGCGTTTATAAAGACGTCCGCATTTTTGATGGCATCAGCTGAGGTCTCTGCGTGGACTTCTGGATTTATTTTTTTGAGGCTGGCAACAAGGGCGTTTAGTTTTTGTGTGTCGGTGTCGAATATCTTTAAATTAACCGCATTATTTGCAATGTAATATGTTAGAGCACGAGCAGCCCCTCCGGCACCGGACATAAATACCCGCTTGTCTTTCAATGACACAGCTGCCTCTTCCATGGATTTCATAAACCCGCGCCCGTCCGTATTGTGACCAATCAGTCTGCTCCCGTCGTTTACAATAGTGTTAACGGCACCGATGAACTTTGCCTCTTCGTGGCAGTCATCGAGGAATTCAATCGCCATTTCCTTATATGGAATTGTAATATTTGCGCCAAGAAAGTTCAATGCGCGAATTGAGCGTATGGCATCGCCAAGCCTTTCTTTGTCGACCGGGAAGGCGAGATAGCGGCAGTCCATCCCCAACTCTTTAAATGCCGCGTTGTGCATCGCAGGTGACAGGCTGTGTCCGACGGGTTTGCCAATCAGCCCCGCCAGTTTGGTTTTTGACGTAATCATCAATCCAGCTCCTCTATTGCCTTTATTAGGCCTTCAAACGAAGACTCTACGATTATTGTATTTACATCGAGCGCCTCTGTGAGAAACGCTGTTGTCGTGTCATCGAGAAACATATTCTGGCCATCTCGCAGTGTTACATCTGGGACAAAAATAACCTCGCCGGGTCTGACCTGTCCCATGAAGGTTCGCACAATGTCCCGGCCTGTAAGCAGGCCGGTTACGGTTACAGTTGTGCCAAAAAACTGATTTTCTACGGGGACTACCCTTATGTCTATGCCGGTCTTCTTGATTAATTTCTGTGAAAATTGCTTTAGATATGGATAGAACGATGTGCCCGTAAACATCGAGATGGGAGTCTTAGGTACGTGTTTAAGTTTTCTGAACCTCTCCGTCCTGTGTAAAAACTCAGGCACCATCCCAACGCCGTTTTCTTTTTGATGCAGTTCGCCGTAGTCCTTCAGGGCAGGGAAGGGCAACTCAGCCTTTAAGTACAGCTCATCGGCGGCATAGACGAGCAGCTCACCGTATTTTTTTAGGAATTTCTTCTGAAACGCCTCAATTGTTGTGATAGCTGCGCGTGCGTCTTCTTTAGTGACCGGCTTTAGTTTCTTATTCCCATGGGTGGTTAGGCCAACAGGCACAACGGCTATCGATGTCATGTATGGATAGAATTTTTTAAGGTCATTTATGGTGTGATCGAGGTCGTCTCCGTCGTTATATCCGGGGCAGAGAACTATCTGGGCGTGGAGTTTTATCTTGTTTTTTACTAAAAACTGGATTTCCTTTAATATCTCCCCGGCCTTGGGGCTGCCAAGCAGCTTTGTCCTGATCTCATCGTTTGTCGAGTGAACTGATATGAACAGCGGACTGAGGCGCTGTTCTATGATGCGCTGCTTGTCGGCAGCGCTTAGGTTTGTAAGTGTGATGTAGCTTCCATAGAGAAAGGACAAGCGGTAGTCTTCGTCCTTTATGTAGAGGGTCTTTCTGAGGCCCTTGGGCAGTTGATTGACAAAACAGAAAATGCACCGGTTCTTACATATCGATATCTTAAATTGTTTGAGTTCAATGCCCAGGTAATTGCCGTCTTCCTTATTGATTGTTCGTTCAAACAGCTTCCCGCGTCTACTGAGCAGCATAGAGAATGTCTGCTCGTTTGTATAGAACAGGAGGTCTATCTCGTCGGCAATTGTGTGACCGTTGATGGAGATTAACTCATCGCCCGCCCTGAGGCCAGCCTTGTGCGCGAGAGAGCCGCCAATAACGGCCTCTATCGTAT
>JADFXZ010000041.1:1997-15367 GCA_015233265.1 Nitrospirota bacterium | reverse complement strand
TTGAACTCGCCGTGGACATATGCCGATACCGCGGCGTCTGCCGATGTTGCATCTATGTCCCTTGCCAGTATCACCCTTGCCACCTCAGACCCGTCAGTGTGAGTGGCTGAGTATGGTGTATATTTGCCGCTTGCCGTTATGCGGCCTAGCACCGTGCCTCCTAATAACGCCCCTGCACCTGATACAATGGTAACTGGTATCTGCACAGGGTCATGGTCTCCGCCAAGTAGGTTATACTGCTGTTTCGTCAGATAATCTACGCCAAGTGTCTCCATCTATTTCCCCCCTTGTTTCTTTTTGTTAAGGCTGTCTGCAATCTTTTTGCCGAGTGCAACGTCCGGGTTGTCAGCACAATTGTCAGCTGCGAATTCCTTCGTGGCCATCTCTTTCATATGCACCTGTGTGGGCAGCGACGACACGAATTCCTTAAATGCCTCTACCGCCGGTCTATTGCCGTCCTCTGAAAACTCAAAAGCCCCTACGTTGTGCATTATCTCCATGAACTCAGCAATGCGCGGTTTCTGTGCGGGTGTGATCTTCCCAACGCTGACAAGGCTGTCACAGAAGGCGGTAAAGTCCTTCTTTCGGCCTTCGCGCTCAAGCTGAGTTACCTTTTCTCTGAGCGTGTTTAACTCAGCGAATTCGCTACCGGTGGACTGCTTCAGCTGCCAATCTGGGCGTGGGCGTCCTACATCAGGCTGCTTGTCTGTGACCGGCTGTGCGATAGAGAATTCTATTAGGGCGGCCGTGCCGTCGTCTTTGAATTCAACGGGCTTTAAGCCCTGGATTGCCGGAGGCGTCGCGCCGAGAAATCCAACATGTCTCAAGCTCATATCGGCATTAACCGCGACTGATCGGTTTCTAAACGCTCCATTTTTGACCATCTGCTGAAAGTCGGGATTAACATCTTTGAGCGACGCCGTAAGTATATTACCTTTGCGTTGCAAGCCGTTTACCCATCCATATGCGGGGCTGTCACTCTTAGGGTGACCAATCACCACAGGGGCGTCGCCCTGTCTTGAGTTGTAATTGGCTGCAAGCTGGTCAAGGTCGCCCTCTGTCCACTCTCTTACATTACCGGCGCTGTCTCTATGAACGCCGGTCTTAAAGACCTCTATCTCCACTTTTGCTACCTCCTTACTGTTTTATTTTGAGCTTAATACTTTGCTCGTACAGAGGTCTCCTGAACGGTTCAGGAGAACTATTTTTTTGCCGGAAGTAGGATAAGGACAGAAGGAAATAAGGAGGAGATATCGTGAGTATTGAAATTTTTACCGAGATCCTAAAGGTGTCAGGGCAGTCTGGAGTGCTGGCTTTAGTCATTTGGGCGTTGTTGAGGGATCATTCTCTCCGAATGAAAGAACTCTTTGACCAGCATAACAAACTACTCGAGAAAGTATTTGACGCATTAAAGACTAATCAGGAAACGAGCAATGCCACCAACTATCACCTGGGGCAGATCATTACGGTAATCGAGGGCTGCAAAAGAGGCGATCACAGGAGAGACTAATGAACGAAGAGCTTTTAATGCTGAAAGGTCAGCTATCAGAATATGAAAGAGAATTGAGAAGACTTTACATCGCTATCGCAGGTGATAAAAATATGGTACGGCTGTATCTGCCATCACACATAGAGGATGCCGGCCTTACATCGATGAAAACCAACACTGCCCTTGAGGCGATGACGCGTATGCACGAAAATACCCAGAAGGCCAAAAAGGTAGAAGGTAACATTAAAGCCATAAAATCCGACCTCGGACAAGAATAGACTGATGGCCAAGAAACAACTATACTTTGATGAGGCCGAGCGGTTGTTTGTCATTGAGCAGCACGGGGTTGCAGATATTGCTCAAAGACTTAACCTGGCTGAACGAACAGTTCGGCTCTGGAAAGACGAGGGTAAGTGGGACGACAAACGGGTTGCTTATCTCAGGAGCAAGCAGACCTTCCACGAGGAACTATATGACTTTTGCCGCCTGCTGATGTTAAAGGCTAAGAATGATATGGCAAACAATGTCAAGCCCGACCAAAGCCAGATGTACACATTGGGGAAGCTCCTGCCGCTGATCACAAAGGTCAAGGACTACGAAGACGCAGCCGCAAAGAAAGAACCCGCTGCCCTGGCCGGCCTGAGCGATGACGTCATAAAAGAAATCGAAGCAACCGTACTCGGACTATGAAGGAAAACAAATATTTCCTGCCGTATCAGATAGACTGGCTCAAGGACGAAAGCCCTGTTAAAATATGGCAAAAGTCACGGCGAATCGGCGCTACATACATTCAGTCCTATGAGGATGTCCGCGACTGTGTAGGCAATAAAGTCCCCTCGGTGTGGTTTTCCTCAGCCGACGAATCCGCTGCTAAAGAATATATTCTTTACTGCGAGCAGTGGGCGAAAGTCTATGATAAGGCCGCTAAATATCTTGGACAGGTTGTTCTTGATTCAGAGAAAGATATAAAGACATTTATTATTCAATTCGCTAACGGCACGAGGATTCACGCGCTTAGTTCTAATCCTAAGGCCTTTCGCTCCAAGGGCGGCAAGGTCGTCCTCGATGAGTTCGCCTGGCACGAAGACCAGGAAAGGCTTTGGGCCGCCGCACGGCCGTGTATCACATGGGGATTTCCTCTTAGGATATTAAGTACCCACAACGGCACGAATTGCCGGTATTATAAGTTTATCGATTCCACAAAGAAGGGCACACTCAAGTGGTCTCTCCATACGACATCGATTCAGACAGCCGTCGAACAGGGGCTTGTCGATAAGATTCTAAAGCGAAAAGCCACGCAGGAAGACAAGGACGCATGGCTTGGACAACAGCGCTCAAGCTGCTTTGACGAAAACACATGGCTACAGGAATACTGCTGCATTCCCGTGGACGAGGCCTCGGCCTTTCTCACTTATGACATTCTTGAGAAATGCACCCTTGCCGAGATTATCAGGCCCATCGAGGAAATCAAGGACGGTCTGTTTGTCGGTATGGACATAGGGCGCAAAAAGGATTTGACCGTTATCTGGTGTATCGAGAAGATTGAGAATATCAAATATACGCGCATGGTTAAAGTCATCGAGAAAACACCGTTTCACCTCCAGCGCGAGATACTATTTGACATTTTAGCGCGCCCTACGCTGCGGCGCGCGTGTATTGATGCCACCGGCATTGGTATGCAGCTTGCCGAAGAGGCACAGCTTGCCTTTGGGAAATTCCGAGTTGAAGCGGTCACATTTTCGGCAAAGGTAAAAGAAGATATGGCCTACGGTATGCGTAACGACATGGAGGACAGGCAGTTCTATATCCCCGACGACTTTGAGATTCGTGAGGATTTCCACTCTGTCAGAAAGGTAACAACAAGCGCCGGGGCTGTCCGGTTTGATGTTGCGGCCAGCGAGGCGCGCGGCCATGCAGACAGGTTTTGGGCTGCCGCTCTATCGAGATATGCCGCCGCTGATGCATCAACCGGCCCTATAAAAGTGGCAACTTGCCGCAGGCGAGGTCACACTAAAACATTAAGAGGATATGACTAATGGATGGATTATGGCTGAATGAAAAAGAATTTGTCAGTTTTGCATCGCAGGAGCCGCCCCCGGTGTTCCCTGAGATAGCCACACGCCGCGGGGCGATTGATTTCTATGCCTTTGCGACTTTCCTTCCCAATCCCGACCCTGTTCTGAGAAAACTTGGAAGGGACATCTGGGCTTATAATGACCTCCTTGTTGACGCCCACGTCGGAGCCTGCGTCAAAAGCCGCAAGGCCGGCGTGAAATCATTCAACTGGGGGATAGACTACGGGAAGGCTAAGACGACGCGTCAGGCAAAGTTCATTGACGGCGTTATCTCATCCCTCGATGTCGACCGGATTATCTCTGAAATCCTCAACGCCGTTCTCTTCGGCTATCAAGTCCTCGAAGTCATATGGACACGGGATAGTAACGGCTTCATTGTGCCGCAGGATGTCTTAGGAAAGCCGCAGAATTGGTTTGTCTTTGACCAGGAGAACAATCTGATGCTCAGGACGCGGGCGAATTTTAACGGGGTGCTGGTGCCTGACCGGAAGTTCCTGCTCGTCCAGTATGAATCCACTTATCAAAACCCGTATGGATTCCCTGAGCTGTCGCGGTGTTTCTGGCCGGTGACGTTTAAAAAGGGCAGCGTGAAGTTCTGGGCGATATTCGCTGAGAAATACGGTATGCCATTCATTATTGGCAAGCTGCCAAGGAGCGCCCCTGATAGTGATTATGAAAAGCTGGCCTCTCGACTTGACGCGATGGTGCAGGACGCGGTGGCAGTCATTCCAGATGATTCCTCTGTCGATATTCAGAGCGGCCTCGTAAAAGGCGGGGCGTCCTCTACGCTTTATGTCGATTTAATCGACTTTTTAAACAACGAAATCTCAAAGGCGATACTTGGCCAGACGCTCACCACACAGATGGGCACAACAGGCAGCTACAGCGCCTCACAGACGCATATGGAAGTCCGCGACGATATTGTGCTCTCAGATAAAAGGCTTGTTGAACGGACGTTTAACACCCTTATAACATGGATTACGGAGATTAATTTCTCAAGCGGAGACGCCCCGGAGTTCAGCCTATGGGCAGATGAGGACGTTGACCAGGCGCTGGCCGACAGAGACAAGAACCTCACGGCCTCGATGGCGCTGTCAGGGTTGCAGCTCACGCAGAAGTATTATCAAAAGAACTACGGCCTCGAGGACGAGGACATACAGGCTGGGACAGCCCCGGCGGCGCCGAAAGGCGGTAATCAGCCTGGGGGAAATCCACCAGCCGCGTTCGCTCAGGCGGCTGCTGATACTTTCCCTGATCAGACGGCAATTGACAATATCACGCTTTCCCCTGAGCAGCTACAGGCGCAGGCCGAAGGCGTCCTTAAGCCGATTATCGAGATGATTCATAACAAGGCGTCTTACAACGATATACTTGATTCCCTTGCCGGAATGTTTCCATTGATGGACACAGACGGGCTGGTTAATATGCTCACGCAGGCGTATTTTGTTGATGAGATGTGGGGACGCCTCAATAGTGAAACAAATTAATAACACGGAGGTTAAATGTCTAAAGTTATCGAACACATTTTAGGGTGTGCGGATTGCTCAAATCTCTTCACAGCATTAAAAGCGCAGGTTAATGAGTCGTTAATGCGCGGAGATTCATGCTCACAACTTCTCCTCTCAACAAAAGAGATAGTTTCTCAGCATCAGTCTTGCATTTGTCAAACTCTGAGTCCAATACCATCGCTGGCGACGCAATGAACACCGTTATTACCATGATGATTTTTTCATACATCAGGCGTTGTACATCAAGAGGAAAGCCTTCTATTGACATAAATAGGTTTTCGCTTAATAGTCGTAACGCGGCATTTGCCTCAACTTCCAGTGTGGTATTAACAGGCATTTTGCTAAAAATATCTATTTTAGTCTTAAAGACCCTTTGGATAAATGGATATAATAGGGCTATCGCATCTTGTGATTTAACTGGCAAATTCAGCCGCCTCCTTGACTATTATCATATGCAGGCCATTATAACAGGAAGCGGATAAATGCCGCAAACAAATAACATAGACCTGTCATACGCAATCGGCCTGCCGCCCAAAGATGCAATCGCGTATTTCCAGAAGAAGGGCTATAAAATCACGTGGGACTGGCAAGAGGCTCTTCGTGAAGCACACACGAAAGCCTTCACTGTGGCAAAGGCTATGCGGCTTGACATCCTGAAAGACATCAGGGACGCGGTTGACAAGGCCCTTAGTGAAGGTCTTACCTTAAAAGAATTTCAGAACGGGCTTGAGCCGATATTAAAGGCCAAGGGCTGGTGGGGCAAACAGGAGATAGGCACAGAAGATGGCATTAAGACCGTGCAGCTTGGCTCACCGCGCCGGCTTGAGACTATATACCGAACTAATCTTCAGACCGCATACATGGCCGGCCGCTACAAAGGCATGATGGCCGACGTGGCAAACCGCCCGTACTGGCAGTATGTTGCCGTAATGGACAGGAGAACTCGCCCGTCACACGCCGCCCTCAACGGCAAGATATTCCGCTATGACGACGCCTTCTGGAATACCCACTATCCGCCGAACGGGTTCCGCTGCCGCTGCCGCGTGCGCGCCCTCGACGCACAGGATATGAAGGACAAGGGGCTGAAAGTCGAGCCGTCAAACTCTCCGTACAGGCATATGCAGCCGGACTACGGCTGGGATTATAATCCGGGGGTTGACACGTGGCAGCCTGACTTAAACAAGTATCCCTACGACATAGCCAAGCAATTTGTCGGCAGCGGCCTGACAGGGGTTGATTTTAAGGCATTTTACGATGGCATCTCAAATGGCAACTTCCCTGTGGCCGTTCTATCCGATGAGGATAAGAAAAATATAGGCGCGACGAGTCAGGTTGTGCTTTTGTCTGATGAGAGCCTTGCCAAAAACAAGGCGAATCACCCAGAGTTGACCGCAGAGGAGTATTCCAAAATACCCGATATTATATCCTCGGACGCCGATGTGATTATTCAAGACGGAGAACTCACCCTTGTGTTCATTAAAATTAACGATAGATATTACAACGCTGTGGTGAAAGCCACCGGAAGCGGCAAAACCCTATTTCTGACTTCTTTTCGGCGGGTTGACAATGTTGAAAAAGAAGTCGGCAGACTAAAAAGAAGGGAGGGGGTAAAAGTAATAAAAAATGATTTAAAGACTTCGGGTGGGGCCTCCCATTGAACCCCACATAGCGAGCCATCCACTAAGGATGTCCTACGGCAGGGAGATTATCACCGTGTCGCCGAAGCCTTTCATTATTATAACATTAAGATGATAAGAATCGAAATTGATAATGACACCATAACCAGTAAACTTCAGGCGCTTCAACGTCGCATGACCGACCTATCGCCCCTGATGGCTCAAATCGCAGGCATTATGATGGCCTCAGTCGAAGAGAACTTTGCCGAAGAGGGGCGTCCGAAATGGGCTGCGTTAAAGTCCTCGACTCTCGCCGCTCGCGCTAAAACCGGCCATGACAGTAAGATATTACAGGTGACAGGCGGGCTTGCCTCCAGTATCCAACAGACAAGCGGCAGGAATTACGCCGCAGTCGGCACAAACAAGAAATACGCCGCCGTGCACCAGTTTGGATTCCATGGGACTGTCACCGTCAAGGCCCACTCACGCAAGATATTTACCACCAAAGGCAAATCAGGCAAGACACTAAAACATAAAAAGTTAAAGGATACAACCAATGTTAAGTCATTTTCAAGGAATATGGATATCACCGCGAGGCCGTTTCTTGCAGTGACTGATAAGGATGTTCAGAAGATTATTGCGGCGATTGAGAAGTATGAGGCGTTGTGATTCGTATCCCTAATATGCCTAAAGACATTTATCTTGTGAGTACTCTTCAATGAGATGTCGTATATTGTTCATTTTCATGATTTTTTGCTGTTCTTCTGCCATCATATGATAAAAGCCCATTGTTGGTTTCAACATGGTCTCATTGTCCCACTTCAAGTAAAATATTTGCTTGCATGTTTTATTTCGATAGAACTTGTCCCGATACTTCAATAGGAATATAATAAATATATTGTCAATGTTGCCGGATATGAATTCTATATCAATGATGGAACGATATTTTTGATCAGGCCCAAAGTCACTTGAGAAAGAATGAGACTTCCTTTCGTTGATCATAAACTTTTTGTCTATTACTAAAATCTCTTCAGTCAATCCGTAAGCTGGTCTTTTCCCTAAATTCTTAAATTCAAAAGACAACATAAATATTGGTGATTTATTAATATCCTCAAGTTTAGCTTCACCCAACTCCAAATAAGGACGATTGCTCTCAATTTGGAGTTCATACATCTTCTTTGCATAATCAGCAGCAAAATAGGACACCAATAGCGATATTGCAGCAATTAATGCAATAGCTACGTTTGCCAATGTCGTATATCTTGTATAAATATGTAAGTCTTTCGTCGGTTTTACGTTATTACGAAATCGAAACTTAGGTGGTTGTCTCAATACTTAAATCCCTCACCAGACCATTGGTCTAACAAAATTCCATAGTATCATAATAAGAACAATAATTGATACAGCTATATTGAAGCTCCATGCTATTCGCACTACCTTGCCTGAGTTCATATGGCCTCCCATCGCTTTTTTATTAAAAATAACACAAATAGCATTATTTGTCAAGCATTATTTTTATTAGGCTTAGGATTGTAGCTCTGATTCTGAACATATCATAGCCTGACCGTCCTATATGACTTCCCATCCACAAACACCTCCGCGCACATCCCACGAATCCGGTCAACTATCGCGGGATCTATCGTGCGTGACAGCTCCTCCGGCGGCAGGTTTGACGATACGCTTGTGTGGATTTTGCGGGATTTGAATTTCTTGTACCGCTCGTCTATCAGCATAAACAGGCGCTCTTCCGTCCAGTCTGTAATCTTGTGCTTGCCGATGTCATCGAGGGCAAGGTAATCCGCCTCATAGGCCAGCGTCTCTATTGCTAATGTGTCCTTGTCTCCATAGCGCCGGAGGCTGTCCAGCAGCTTTGGCACTGTGACAATTACAGAGACTTTTTCTTTTCCGATTGCCCGCAGTACCGTTGCCGCCATGAGATGCGTCTTGCCGACTCCAAACGGCCCGAACAGGTAATATCCCCTATGTTCGGCGCGCAGCTGGTCAATTGCCAGCTGCTGTGTCCGGTGCTGCGGCTTATAACTTTCAAACGTCATATGCGTCATGTCGTTGATTTGCGATTCTTTGAGCAGCTTCTCAAATCGCTTTTGCTTGATCTTATCTTTGTGGCATTGGCAATACTGAGGATTAGGATATGGAAGACGGGTCTCAGGGTTAACCCACACCCACCCGTTGCCGTCGCATATCCCGTACTTGCAGTTATTATCTGTATCTGTCATAAGAATACTCCTTTGTATGTCCGGCTTTTTTCCTGTCATAATACCCGTCTAACACCTTTTGTGCATTGTTGTCATTCTTAATAATCCAGTCAAATGTGGCCTGCCAGCCGTCCTTACCTTTGCCTGTCAAATATGGGTTCTCGATTATTTTCTTGAATACATTTTGCCAATCCGCCAAGCCCAGCTCTTTGAGACGCGCCGCGCAATTACGCCTTCTCGATGTGGTCATTTTATTAGCACGGGGCAGCCCCGCCGTGAGCGCGTAATCATTCCACATGCCCATCAAGTCTTCTGGACGTGCGCAATTGGAATCAACAGGCGGGATATGGATTGTCATCCCCGGACAATTATAGAGCAGCTTTAAAGCCGTCTCGATGCCGCATTGTTGCGCTACGATGCGCAGATCCTCGTTAGGCAGGGTTTCGATTTTGTATTCGTTATCCAAACAATTTACCCTGCCTTTCGTCTATGTCATCGCTGCGCAATACCGAGTAAACAAAACTCTCCGTAACTTTCAGCATTAAGTCAATCTCTTTTACGTTGAAACCATGCTCGTTTTTCTTTTTCAATATATAGCGTTTTTTCATATCATTGAGGCTGCGCTCTGAGAGATACAGCGTCATACTTGGCATGTTCTCCCAGAGCGAAATCAATACCGCAAGGCCGCAGGCATCGTGTATGAGTTTCATATCCCCAAACAGCAGGTCTTCATATTCGATTTCTTTGAGCCAGTCCACCGTTAAATTCCCTATGCCGCTTCCGCCTGCTCTTCTATTGTCTCGTCTTCTTTTAATAAGACCTTGAGCAGCTTCTCGATTTCTGAATCAGTCGACTTAATAACTACCTTATCGCCTGTGTCTGTTATTTGCGCGCCGACCTTCTTTAACTCAGCCGCGCTTAACGACAGCATAGCCGTTTTAGACAGAGTCTCTTTTATGTTAATCAACGTCTCAACCTGGTCTGACAGGTGTTTCTTAATCAACGAGATTGTCTTGTTCTTGTCATCGCACTCTAACGTCCCCTTCGATTTCTGCAGCCCTACCTTGATTCCATGAACCACAAGTGTGCGCGGTCTTTCAAATAGCTCCGGTGCGGATTCTATTGCCGCGCTCAGTGTCCCGCGCTTTTCCTTTACCTTGTTTAAGGCATTTTTAATGCCGTGTATATGCTTTCTGACTGCGGCCTCTTTCTCGGCCTCAAGCGCTTCTATTCTTTCCTTCCACAGCTTCCACGCGTCGGCATATTCCTTCGTCTGCTTTTCAATTTCTCCGAGTGTCATGTATCCCTCCTATTACCTCATGTTTTTTCCCGATTTTTACTGCCATTGCCAGCAGCGCCAAGAGCTTTAATATCATCGAGTACCATCTCAGGCTATTCTCTACGCCAGTGTTCTCCGATAGCTCGGCAGCCTCGGTGACGAGCTCGTCAAACATATCAAAAAACTCACTCTCATATGACTTTATTGGGTCGAACTTTGTGACTGTGTCCACTTAGATACCTCCGAAAGCCTATTTTATAAGCCTTTAAAAGGCTGTTTAACTCACATTTTATTGATTGTAACCCGCTGCACTTCTGCTTCCACCTGTCTGCCCGAAGACACTCAAATGTGCCTATGTCACGCTCCTTTCTGTACACGCAGTTCATATTGCCTCCTCCTCTTTGCGGAACTTCCAGCGCTTAGTATTGGCATATTATCCAGCGCGCGTTTCACCTTCCTGACGTCGAGCTTCGTTAAAAAGAGGATGTCCGATACGCCAAAGCGTTGGATAAACCACCTCAGCATCTTTGCCTTGTCAATGTCCTTTGCAAAGCTGCGTTCCCTCCACATCGCCTCAATCATGCGCAACTGCGCCGGCGTGGCCATCGTTTCGTCACGCTTAGCGAGACAATCGTATTTGTTGCACGGTGAATGCCTCTTTTCCCAATTATTTGTCAGCTTCTGAGCCAGCTGCTCAAGGTGATCTATCAATTTCCCCGCCTCGTAATAATCCATGCCCGTGCATGATGTAACCCTGCCGCCGCTGTATTCCTTTACGAGCTGCTCATACACGTCGTCATCTACTCCTACATGGCGCTGTAGTGTCTTGATCTTCTTAATCTGACCAGGTGTTATCTTTGTTTCGTCGAATGAGCCTTTTTTACAGACCTTGCCACATATAGCCATTCTTCCCCTCCTTTTACTAATTTCTAACCGCGCATTTCTCACACGCCTTGTATTGCCTGAGCGTCACTGGATTGCTCGCCTTCATGCCGATTGTCTTAGCCAGATTCCACGTCTCGATACACTTAGACGGCGCAATCGAGCCCTTTATCGGACAGGATACCTGCCCGTTATTGCCGTATATGCTCATCACGCGGGCCTCAACGTTGCTTAGATTCCCCGCGTATGTCCCCTTCAACACGAGATCAACGACTGAGCGTGAATATCCCAGCTCTTGCCCCACAGACTTTGAGCCTTTTGCCCCGACTTCGCGGCGTAATATCTCTGTCCATATTGGCCAAATCGGCTCAGGCATTCGTGCCTCCGTGGCTTTTCCATTTTTTCTTTAGCTCTTCGACGCTGTTTACCTTGAGTTTTTTTGTTGGGATTTCGTCAACTTGTGTATCTTCAGGCGCTTCTGGCTCTGGCAATAGCGACTCGTCTTTTGCCCAATATTCCTTTGTGTTCGGGTCATATAGAAATCCTAAGCCTTTTTGAATAGGCGCATCCACGCCGGTATTCTTTACAAGCCGGTAAACATTTTCTTTTCCACGTCCTGAATCATGCTTCTTTGTCCCTACCTTTCTGATATAACCCGCCTGAGTAAGACAATAGAACCAGTGCTTGATATTGCCAACGCCGGCCTCGGCCATCATCGAGACTTCATTCACTGTGAATGTCGTCCGTATCCGCATGATTCGCCATGCGCGCTGGCGGGCTGTGTTTTTCCTCTGATTATTTTTCACGGTGATTGACCCTTACGCCGGGGGTCGCTGACCCCTTTTTGAATATCGCCTGAATGTCGTTCAGATCGAGTTCTTTCTTTTGATTTGTCTTTGCGAAATGCTCCATGCGGTATATCCAGACAATCAGGCCGCGAAACCGGTTTGCATCCTTGTGGATAAACGACGCGGCCTCCGGCGCCACTTTGACCTCGCACATTTGCTCGATTATGCCAGTGACGTCATCTTTGGACAGCGGCTGAAACTCCATAACCATCGAAAACCGGTCTTTTAAGTGCTTATACTTCTCCATTTTCTTTAGAGCCTGCCCCATGCCGATAAAGATTAAGGGAATATCGGTATCGTCATGAATATCACGCAGCGTCTCAATTATGCGGCTGTCATGCGCAAGGTAATCAACCTCATCGACAAATATAGTCCGCGGCTTGTCAAACAGCATACTTTTACACTGCCGGTATAAATCCGATATGCGGTTAGCGGGAGACTGACCAAGCTCCGCCACTATCTCCTCAAGCAGCCATCTGCCGGTCATCAGCTTCTTAGTTCGGATAAATACGCCGTCGTTCTGGCCTATCCACCAGAGTATCGTCTCCGTTTTGCCAAGTCCTGGCTCACCATAGACAAGCGCCATGCCGGGGATTCCGATTTGTCTTGATTGCAGACGGGACATTGCCGAGGTGAAGTCCATTACGTTTTTTGTCTTTGCAAATATCTTTCTCATGTGGTATACTCCTTGTGTGTTGATTTTGCATTCGGGGCTGCGGGTAAGGCAGCCCTTTCCTTTTTCTATCCTGTTATTTCTTAAATTCCCGCCCCCGTGTGGTATAATTTGGTTGCGAAGCCAAAAACTAAACCACAGGAGGCGGTACCATGAATACAAAAACCGTACAGTGCGATGTTATCAACAAATCCGTTACTATAACCTTTGAACCCAAAAGCATTATAAGCACCAGACCGGAAAACTATGGTCAACCAATAGAGACTAAGACTTTTAGGCAATGTACACATTTTCCAGAATGCGCAATACGTGATATATGGGCTTGTCCTTTTACTTCTTAACATCCTGAATCCTTACTGAAAGTGCAAATGCGGCGAACGGCAATTCTATCTCCACCTCATGAAGTGGATGAGAAGGGATCGAATCGTCGATAGGATTTATATCGTCTCCCATAAGATTGGCACAAATCCTGTTAACATCCCATTTATTACAATAAATTGTTAGCTTCACCTTCTGAGTTTTTGAGATGAAAAACAATTCCGGCCACGGTTTGTATTTGTCAAGGTCGGCTTTCAGCTTTTCCTCGTCAGTGATTTCTCTCTCTTTCTCTGTCATTAGAGCCCTCCTTTTACCCTTGTTTTTCGAAATACTTAAACAACATCTCGTACATGTCTGAACTCTCAAAGTCCTTTTTGAATATCATGTCCTCTTCGGTCAAAAATCCATATTTCAGGTGCCAGCTATACCGCTCGTGCGCCTCGTCAAAGTCCGGCCTATCAAGCGG
>JADFXZ010000041.1:0-1897 GCA_015233265.1 Nitrospirota bacterium | reverse complement strand
TCAGGTGCCAGCTATACCGCTCGTGCGCCTCGTCAAAGTCCGGCCTATCAAGCGGTGCCGCCGCCGGCGTCTCAACGGCATAATCCTCAGCCATGACCGCCGCTTCTGGGATGATTCTGTTGCCGAGACCGTCGCTCGATGTCTCAAGCGGTTCAATAGATTGAAATGAGATTGCTGGTCGATTTGCCGCTATATCGCCGTCCCAGCCTGGCTTGATTTCCTTGCCACCCGCGATTATGCCGCGAACTGCCTGACGTGTCCCCTTGCTGAGCCTGCGTTGTTGTGCGATGCGGAATTGCAGCTCCGACATATCCGCCGCGTCGCCCAGGGCAGCTGCCATCGGGTGTATCACGTCATAGCGCTGCGCTATGCCAAGATATTTGCCGTCGACTGTGTAGACCTTAACGTAACTGAGGTCGTTAAAGCTGTATTTCACAATCGCCTTTTTTGCAAGTTTGTACAGCTCTTCGTTGTAGTAATCGGCGTTGAGAAACCTGATTCCATGCCTGCCGATTTGCCTGATAACGGAGTCCATCATCAAATCATCAAGGTCAGCCAGGTTGACGCCCATGCCGCGGCCTGAATTAAATACCTCGCCGATGGTCTTGCCTTTGACGTGCGGGCATGGCTTCGCGCGGTGATACTTCAGCCACGATTCTATCATCTGGACGGCCTCGTCTATTGTCGGTATGTAGCCTTTGTGCATCGCCTTGTGAAACTTCTCATTGCGCATCATGTGCGCCGGCTTATTCTCAATCGAATTACCTACATAACTTGGCGTCAGCTTCTCAAACGATTCCGTGAACTTCCCAAAGAAGCCCTCGATCAGCTTGGCCCGCGCGTTATAGGGCTGTGCGTAGACCGGCTTGATTCCCAATCGCTGGAATAATCCCGTCATGCCCGATTCGTTGAAGTCCTTGCCTCCGTTAAAGAACTTTGCCCTGAAGGCCTTGCCGTTGTCCTGATATGAGACTTTCGGGGCGCGGCCAAAGCGGATTATCGCGTTTCTCATCGCGGAGGCGATACACTGCGTGTTTTCCTCAACCATGATTTCATACCCTACGAGGTCGTATGATTTCCAGTCGAGATACCCAACCAGCGTTGCCCTGCAGGGCTTACCGGTAAATGGATGTATGACCTGAAAATTCAGCGTGTGGCCATCTGCTATAAACACATCGCCGACCTCAAGCTGCGATACATCCCTGATGATATACCGCTCGACTTTGTCTTTGAGAGCCTTTTCGCCCTCGCGCGACAGTATCCAGACGTCGTAATTATTCTTTTTAAACCATTCAGCCCAGCGGCGGAATTTGATAGCCGCCGAGGGCGATTCTATGCCGTTTTCTTTCAGGGAATATTTTGTAATACTGGTTGCCGTGCCGATGTTGATTTTCCCCGGATGCAGGAGTTGCCGCTGAAACACAGCCTTTTCGTCGTCCGTAAGCCCCGGCTCACCCTCGCCGTAGCCCCACCCCGGCAGCAGATTACGCCAATCGCCGGAGGTTTCCCCTGCATTGAGGGCCTTTAACCAGCCATAAAGCGTACGGAGGCTGACCTTGCCGATAATTTCTTTGACGTCGGGTAAGATAGCGCCTGTCTCATAGCCAATGAGAAACTTATTGTCTTTCTCATCAAGTTTGCCCTTGTCTTGCGTCCTGTATTTCTGCCAAGCGGTCAATAAGTCACAACGGGCCAGGGCTATTTGACGGGCGTGAGGATTAATATCATCCGAATTAGAGGAGGAGGCGGGAGCTGGCAACTCCCGCCCTGTCACGTGCGCGCTATCACCGGCCTGCGCAGTCGGCTTTAGCCGCTTTGTGATTTCTATAACTTGTGTTGCTACCATTATCCTATCTTTTGCCCCGTGTAATCTTCCCAGCGTTGCTCAAATCGCCAG
>JADFXZ010000126.1 GCA_015233265.1 Nitrospirota bacterium | reverse complement strand
GTGCGCCAAGGCCGTTTAACGCCCTTACTGGTCAAACACCTAACTGCAGAAAGGTCACGCCCTCCATGAGCTGTTTCTCTGCTTACCGCATTTAGGGCACTTGTGCTTCAACGGTATTGTGCAAAACGGGCAAAAGATATATTCGGCATTCAACGGCGCCATACAGCTGTGGCACAGGATTGTCTCCGTACTTGATGTGTTGGATGTTACCCTGAGCACCTCATCGAGAGTTGTTATGCCGTTCATCACCTTCTTAAGGCCGTCTTCGATAATAGAAGTTGTCCCTGCCTCAGTTGCCGCGCGGTATATATCTGTCTCTCCGGCGCCCTCGTATATCAGCTTTCTCACTTTAGCGCTGGCAGGCAGGAGTTCATAAATCCCCAACCGCCCCCTATATCCACGCCCTCCACAGTCATCACAACCTTTCGGCTGATAGAACTTCACCTCGCCGCCGATGTACTCCCCACTCAACCCCAATGTTATGAGTTCATCCATTGACGGCCTATACGCCTGTTTGCACTTAGGGCAGAGCTTTCTGACAAGGCGCTGTGCAATTACTCCATTGAGAGACGACGCGATGAAGTGGGTCTTGATGTTCATCCCCCTGAGCCTCGTTATCGCAGAGACTGCCGTGGTTGTGTGCAAGGTGCTTATCACAAGGTGTCCTGTGATGGATGCTGATATGGCTATCTCAGCGGTCTCAGGGTCGCGCATTTCTCCTAACATTATGATGTCCGGGTCCTGTCTGAGCACAGATCGCAGCGCCGCCGCAAACGTAAGGCCGGCCTTTTCGTTGATATTGACCTGATTAGCGCCTTTCATGTTATATTCAACCGGGTTTTCAAGCGTTATGATATTATTTCTGTCGCTCATAAGGTGATAGAGCGATGAGTATAGGGTTGTGCTTTTTCCGCTTCCGGTTGGCCCTGTGACAACCACAAGCCCCTGCGGTTTTTCTATCATCTCCAGAAGCATCTGATAGTCCTTGTCGCTTAATCCTATATCCATTAACGACAGATTTGCCGCCGATTGATCAAGCACCCTGATAACTATCTTCTCTCCAAACTGTGTAGGCAGTGTGGAAACTCTAAGGTCAACCCCCTTGCCATCAACCTTTATCTTGATTCCACCGTCTTGCGGGATGCGCCGCTCGGAGATGTCCATCTTGGCCATGACCTTAATTCTCGATGTCACAGACGGGGCCAGATTCTTAGGAATCTGTGTAAAGCCGGCCATTATGCCATCGACGCGCAATCTGACGCGGAAGCCCGTTTCACCTGGCTCCATGTGAATATCGCTTGCTTTGGACTTAATAGCGCCAAAAATAGTCTTATTTACGAATTGAATAACCGGGGTGGATTCACTGTCTTTTAATAGTTTATTTGCCTCCGATCCTGAGACCTCAATACGGTCTGTGCTTACCTCCACGCTGCCCTCAGCGTCGCCATCTTCGAAGATGTCCTTCATATCGCTGTAATCAACCTGTTGCGCTTTGTTGCCATCATCGTCTTTGTAATACTTTTTAATGGCATTTTCTACATCGGTTGGGGTAGATATGACGATATCGATGTCCCTGTTAACCATGTACTTGACTTCTCTTATGGAGTCGATATCCATCGGATTGGCCATGGCTATTTGCATCAACCGCGTTGTGGCACTAAGCGGGATAAGCGTATGTTTAAAGGCGAATTCCTTGTTGAGCAAACTAACGGCGGCAGGTTTTATGTCCGTTTTGGTAAGGTCTATGTATGGCAGGCTAAGCTGTGAGGACAATGCCCGGGCAATCCCTGTCTCTGTGGCAAAGCCCATATGCACTATAACGTCACCGAGCTTTTTCTTGCTTGTCTTCTGATTTGCCAGACATATCTCAAGCTGGTCTTTTGTGAGAGTCTTTGTGTCGATAAGTATCTCGCCAAGTCTTTTGGGTTTCTTCTTATGATAATAAAGCTGAGTAGCCCTCCTGATTTCAGCCAATGTTGTAACTACGGGGCGGACTTTTTTTCCGGTGACAAACTCAAGGTCGCTAATTGCCCCGAGGTCAAGCGGGTCGGACATCGCGATCATTATTTGGGTGCCCGCAAACTTGCAGGGCATCACAAGGTGTTTTTCCACAAGTTTTAATGGAACTGTCTTTATGACCTCCTCGGGTATGTCCATACTTTGCAGGTCAACATACTCAAGTCCCATGTTACTGGCAAGGGCGTTGACAATTTCTATTTCTGAGGCATACCCATTGTCCATGAGTATCTTGCCGAGTTTATGACCGGTTCTTTTCTGCTCGGACAGCGCCGCATCCAGCTCGGTTTCACTAATCGCGCCGGTTTGTACCAAGGCCTCGCCGAGTTTCGCAAGGACTGCCGCCTGCCGGTCAAACTTAGCCTTCATTATAGTTTCCACAGCCTACCTCACAATCAGCGCTATATTAGCCATTTTATCTCACTCACCGAATTAAGCTAACACAAATCGACAAATAAAATCAAAACTGTATGATATTAGGCAATTTATTGCTTAATCTATCCTTGCCGTACTGACATTTATGCCGACATTATCAAGTATCAGATAGCAGCCCATGTTGTACTTTATGTCGCTGTTTATCAGCTGGATGACATAGGCCTCATGTATCCAGTGATTTTGGATGTGGCTCTCTACGGTGCCGTCAGATATGGATACGGAAAAGGAATAGTTGCCTGTTTTCAAATTTGGAAAATTAAAGTCAAACTCTACGTGGAGCTTAAGCGTGTCCGTAAATGGTTCAATCTGAACGTTGTATATATAGTTGTTAATAGTGAATATGTACGTGCCGTAGTTATCCTTTAATGTGATACCGCAGCCAGGGCTTACAATGCCGCCGGTTATATCGGCCTCGACAAGAAATTTTACCCTTTCGCCGCCCTTTAATATATTTATCCTGCGATTTGTGTCGTATGAAAGCATGACTACGCGCCTGATTGCCGCCCCTCCTTCGCCAAATGAGGCATATCCTCTGACGTCTTCCCATTCAATAGCGCTGCTGCCGGCAGGGGAATCAGGGGCATGCGAATCCTTATTTTGCACGGATGAGCCGTCGTAAAACATGTATGACATATACTCCTTGCACACAAGTTCAGGGTCGCCGTTTAGAAATACTTGGCCGTCTCTGAGCCATATCACACTGTCGCAGAGGCGTTTTATTGCCCCAATGTCGTGTGAGACGAGAATGATACATTTACCGCTGTTTTTGAAATCGGTTATTTTGCGGAAACACTTGATCTGGAAACGTATATCTCCTACACTGAGTGCCTCGTCTATAATTAAAATATCTGGGTCGACGCTTACTGAGACGGCAAACGCGAGCCTGACAAACATCCCGCTGGAGTATGTCTTAACGGGCTGATGTATAAACTCCCCTATGTCGGCAAAGGACACTATCTCCGGCAGCCTCTCGTCCATCTCAGCTCGAGTGCAACCCATTATGGTGCCGTTAAAATAGACATTTTCTACGCCGGTTAGTTCAGGGTTGAAGCCCGCCCCAAGTTCGAGCAAGGCAGAGAGCCGGCCGTTTTTTGTCAGGGTACCGCTTGTTGGTGTTAAAACACCAGTCAATATTTGCAGAAGCGTGGATTTTCCCGCCCCGTTTTTGCCAATTATGCCCACTGTGCGGCCAGCTATGGCTTTAAAGCTGACATCTTTTAGCGCGTAGAAATTCTCATGGTAATTCCTTTTAAATGGGTTTAGGGCCTCCTTGAGTCTGTCTGAGGCTTTTTTATAGAGTTTATAGACCTTAGTCAGCGCATTGGCCTCGACAACGACGTGGGTGGTGCCCACAAAGCCTGCTGTGTTTTCTGGCACGGCCTATTGCCCCCGTCTAAAGCATATCTGCAAAGTGCGGCCTCATCTTACGAAATAACTTTAAGCCGGTTACTAATATTACCACCGTGACAAACCAGTAATACGCAGTCAGACGCGGGGTCTGCCAAAACCATATCTTATATAAAAGGCTGTTCCTGTAGCCATCGATTATATAATACAGGGGATTTAGTTTAAGAAGAAACAGATATTTGGGCGGCACAGCCTTCACAGACCAAAACACTGGCGTAAGCCAAAAACCAAACTGCAGCGCCATCGACACTATCTGCCCTGCGTCTCTAAAGAAAATCGCCACAGACGACGTAATCCATGAAATCCCCAGCACAAGCATGACCGCCGCAAACAGGTAATACAGCACTTGCAGGCAATAAAGCGAAAACCCATATCCATAGACTAAAAACACGACAAACAGAAAGACAATAAAAAACAAGTGTACATAGAGGGCAGAAAGGATTTTCACAATAGGCAGGACGCTTACACGAAACACAACCTTTTTCACCAGGAATCTGTAGTCTAATATCGAATTAGTCGCCCCGGATATGCCGTCGGAGATAAAAAACCACGCTATTATGCCGGGAATCAGCCACAAGATAAACGGGTAATTGTCAGCAGGCCTTGCCTTGAAGCCCAACTGAAAGACAAACCACAGGATCGCCACATACACAGCCGGATTGATAAACGCCCAGAACACACCCAGAAACGATCCCAAGTATCTGGACTTAAAATCCCTCCGCGCCAACTCGACAAGTATCTCCCTGTTCCTGAACAAATCGAAGCAGTTATTCGCGATAAGCCTAAGAATATTCATGGCTTGCGACAACTCAATTTACATACCGAAGTAGTCGAATTTCTCCTCCTTGAACGTCCACCGCTCAAGCCTAAATATAAAGGCAGGCTCCCAGTTCGGATTAAGCGTTACGAAAAACTCCTCACCCTTACATAACATTCTCTCGTCGTTTATCAGATTCTGAAGCTCATAGGTCTCGTCATGTCCTATCCCCAGTTCTTTCAGCGGGATATATACCATCGAGTTGTGACCCTGAAACGGGTCAAGATTGGCAACGACAAGGACTATGTTCTTGCCATCGGGCGACGTCTTGCCGTAGAACAAGATGTTTTCATTGTCAGATCGGAAAAAACGCAGGTTCTTATAATAATGAAGGGCCGGGTTTTCCAGCCTGATCTTATTTATCAGTGTGATAAAGTCTGTTATGTTGCCCGGTCTGTCCCAATCCCACACCTTAAACTCATATTTCTCAGAGTTGAGATACTCCTCTTTTCCATCTACCGCGGCGTTTTCGCAGAGTTCGTAGCCGCTGTATATGCCATAGACGGAGGACAGTGTTGCGGCAAGCACGAATCTCATCTTAAAGGCCGCCCTGCCGCCTATCTGAAGTATCTGGGGCAAGATGTCCGGCGTGTTGGCAAACAGGTTTCCCCTCATATATTCATTCGCCTCAGACTGTGTCAATTCGGTGAAGTAGTTGATTATCTCGCCCTTAAAATTCCTCCATGTGAAATATGTATAAGACTGGGTAAAGCCAACCGCCGCCAGCTCCCTCATCACAGGAGGCCGAGTAAACGCCTCAGCCAGAAATATCACGTCAGGGTAGTCCCTCTGTAATTCGGTTATCAACCACTGCCAAAACGGGATGGGCTTCGTATGTGGATTGTCTACCCTGAATATTCTCACGCCTTTTTCTATCCAGAAGGTGAGGATGTTTCTCATCTCATCCCATAGTGCCTTCCATGCCCCGTCGGGGTCAGGAAATCCCGCGTAGAAATTCAGCGGGTATATGTCTTCGTATTTTTTCGGGGGATTCTCCGCATATTTAATCGAGCCGTCAGGGCGTTTAAAAAACCATTCAGGGTGCTCCTTGACATACGGATGATCAGGGGAACAGTTGATTGCAAAGTCGAGGGCTACTTCCATATCAAGCGCCTTGCAGGCCTTTTCAAAGTCCTCGAAGTCTTTAAGTGTCCCAAGCCCTGGCTCAACTGCCATGTGTCCTCCGGCGGCACCTCCTATTGCGTATGGCGAGCCGGGGTCTTTTGGGCCAGCCGTCAGTGAGTTATTCGGGCCCTTGCGCTTTGTTTTTCCAATTGGATGAATGGGCGGGAAGTAGATGACATCAAAGCCCATCTCCTTGATTGCCGGAAGCCTCTCGATGCACTCTTTAAATGTCGCGCTCCGGGTTGGGTCTTTCCCTGCTGAGCGAGGGAAAAACTCATACCATGCGGCATAGCGTGCCCGCTCCCTGTCAACTATTACCTCAAGCGGCGGCTCGTGCACAGTTAAATCGCCGCGCAGCGCGTATCTCTTTAAAATATCGGCAAACAGCGGATCTGACATTATTTTAACTTTATCTTTAGCCGCTCTTTTCTTCTTTATGATTTCTGCGACATCTATAAAATATCTCTTTTCTTCTTCATTAGTTATATTGCCTATAACACCGGCAATAATTATTTCACACTCGGCCAATTCGCTTTTTATATCCTGGCCTGATTCGAATTTCTTAGTAGTATCTTTGAGCCATGAGGAAAATACATCGGTATATGCCTCTATCGTGTACTGGTA
>JADFXZ010000040.1 GCA_015233265.1 Nitrospirota bacterium | reverse complement strand
GTCTTTTGGTTTGCCAGTTCGTTTACCGTGATGGAGACGCATACGATGATAGAGCAGGTTAAGAAGATAATACTTAATAAATTCGAGGGTCTGGACAGCGTATTTGTCAGGGCCTATCCAATTGAAAAATGGAGGTTTTGGAACTGATGCTACGGTCTGATTTTATGGGAACACTCTGCGCGCTTCTTTTTATAGTGGCAAACGCGTACTATCCGGCTAAGGTAATAACAAGGCAGTTTCTTGGCCAGTCAAAGGAGATAGCTCAGTTTTTCCAAAGCTATTTGAAATTGCACATACTGCTTAATCTGCTTGGGCTTTGGGTATTATTTTTTCACGGGCACTATGCCGATGAGAGGAATATAATTTTGCAGATGTCATTTTTAGTGACGATATGGCTTTGCGTAGTGGGCGGGATGATGTACTTTAAACGGCCATACAAGTTTTACAGGGAGATGAAATTGGTACATTCGCAGCAGCTTATGTTTTATATATGGATAGTGCTGATTATTTGGGGACATTCGATATTATGAAGATACACGAGGAGGTAAACGTATGGGGATAAATGTAGATACAGGTGACTTAAAGGTGTTTTTAAAGACTGTATCGATTAAAGGGAAGATGCTCATGGATTCGCTTGTTAACGGTTACAACAAGGTGTTGCAGCTAGACCCGGCGGACGCAAGGGGCATTTATATGGACGTAGGAGCCAGGCTCAGAGATAAAGGGGATTACGAAGGGGCTATAAAGAGCTTCAAAAAGGTGCTGGACGCCGATTCTGTAAACTCGGCGGCACTCTATGAAATTGGCAGAACGTACCTGAAGGTGGGGCTTCCTAATGAGGCCATTGAATCCCTTGGCAGGGCGACTAATTTAGACAGAAGCTCGGCAGAGTGCTTTTTTTACCTGGGTGCGGCCTATTTCATGATTGACGACAATCCCAAGGCGCAGTGGGCGCTTAATGAGGCGATAAAGATTGACCCTTCCTACGCCGAGGCATACTACAAATTGGGACTCGTGTATGACAACATGTCCGACTTTGACAACGCCATAGAGTCTTACAAGAAGGCGGTGTCGATAAAGCCGAATTTTATCAAGGCATACCAGAGCATCGGGCTTGCCTATGAGGCAAAGGGGCAGCGAGAGGAGGCCGTAAAGTACTTTAAACAGGCGCTGGAGAAGGAGGAAAAGGCCGTTTAAATGGAATACACACAGGAAAAAACAGTGGGATGCCCATTGAAAAGTATAAATAATCTATTTTTAGAAGGAGTCTAAATATGCTGAGTATAGTGTTTGGTTTGATAGCAATGTGTCTTGGCCTGTGGGGGATGGTAACGTATTGGTGGTATGTAGTGGATGTGTTTCTGGCCATACTGCCTGTGGCGCTGTTATTTGGCGGCTTTGTTGCCCTTGTTGCCGGTATAAGAAACACAGGATTGAAGGCGAAGGTCAAAAATTTCAACGGGAAGATGCCTCAGGACGAAACTGCTAGCGAAAGAGACCGATAGGAGAACGATATGGCAGAGACTAGAAACGATTATAAACAACATGACTCAAGAGGTCATTCGCCCCAGCAGCCGCAGGTGAGCTGCCCGAGGAGCTTTAAGCCGTGGATATGGACGCTTTGCCTTCTGGCGACAGTCACCCTGGGCTGGACACTATTTGAGAGCTACAGAGAAGGTGGCATTGTAAAGAATTTGCTTGAGACAGACGATATTAAAAAGGTGATCAACAATAAGTTAACAGGCACTGCCGCCCCTAACACGTACTACAATACGGTAGCCGGTCCGACCGTCGTTAATACCGTCCAGGACAGCTACCACAATATAATTGAGACTGTAAGGCCGGCGTTGATAAGCATAGACGTCGTCATAAACACTCCTCAGGCAATGGACCCGGCCCCGGCAGCCGGTGGACAAGCTCAGGTCGTCCCCAATCTTGTGGCCGGCATACCCGTAGTAAACTACACAAGGGTAGGCTCCGGCGTAATAGTCGAGCCAGCGGGGTTTGTGCTGACTAGTTTTCACGTAATTGAGGGCGCCGCATCATTTAAAGGTACGGTTTACGCAGCGGGCGGGGCTAAAGAATACCCGATGAAGGTCGTAAACGTAGATAAATCAACTGATCTGGCCCTTTTGAAGCTCGATGGCGACGGACCGTTTCCCGCCGCTGTCTTAGGGGATTCCGATGTCGTGCGCTCAGGCGATGTTGTCCTTGCGATGGGCAGCCCGTTTGGATTTGACCAGACGATAACCTCCGGCATAATCAGCGGCAGAAACCGCTCGATAAGCATAGCTGGCAAGGTCTACGAGGGGATGTTCCAGACAGATACCCCTATTAATAAAGGCAACAGCGGAGGCCCGCTGGTAAACGCCAAAGGTGAGGTAATTGGCATAAACACGGCGATATACTCACCAACGGGGTCTTTCAGCGGCATAGCGTTTTCTATTCCAGTCAATCTGGCCTCAACTTTGGTGGCGGGCGTTGTGGATTTCAACGGCGCACCGGCACAGGCCGCGGCAGGGCAAATTGCGGCATGGTCAAGACAGGGCAGGCAGATTGGCAACGCCTTTAAACTTCCAAACGGGCAGATGCTCCAGCCGCCGCACCAGTACAGGGGCAGGTGCATAGACTGCCACCCGCAGCTGTGTCCAAACCGTCAGGCAGCTGGCACACCGGCGGGGGCGATTGCCGTTGCCGCTGCTCAGCCAAACGCGGATCCATTCTTTGGCGCGGTGCTCTTAGATGTTGACGCGATCGTAGCCAAGCAGTTTAATCTTGCACACGCGGGCGGCATATTGGTTGATACCGTATTTCCAGGCACACCGGCTGCTGAGGCCGGTATCGCGCGCGGCGATATTATTATGAGACTAGACGGGCAGCGCGTCATGACCGTTGCTGATTTCAAAAAGACGCTGGCCTCGAAAAAGGTTGGCGGGAAGTTTGACGTGATGATGTTAAGCGGCGGACAGAGAAAGACCGTAAAGCTGCGCACCGGCCCATATCCGCCACAACTGCCACAGCTGCCACAGGCAAAGCAGCCCAAGGAGTTTGAATGGCTTGGCGGTGAGATCTCCCCATTGCTGACAGCACTCCAAGGCTATACAACAGGCGTGTATGTCAAAGACACAGGCGGCATACTAGCGGCAGCCGGCATAGCGCGCGGCGACGTGATAAGGGCGGTTAACAATCAGCCGGTCAATGACATGTTGACATTCATCAAGATTGCTCAAAAGGCAAACCCGGTCGATGGGATACTGCTTGATATAGTGCGCTCCGGGCATCCAATGTTCGTAACGGTAAAAGGATAACGGCACAGGCTATGACTGAAAATGACCAGCTAAACGATATACTAAAGAGGGTCTACGCCAAAGACCTCGGGCTGATAGGTGATTTGCCTGAGGTCAGCCTCAGAAGACGTGGGCTGATGACCAGGCTTTCAGACAGGCTATGGACAAAGCAGTCGGCAGCGATAAAAATTGCCATAGTGTCGCTTGTCCTTGCGGCATTGTCCGGGGCAGTCTATTACTATAACTATTTCACGATAAACGTGTATCAAGCGATGATGGAAAGGGCTCATATAGAGGCGCAGCTACAGAGGCGGGCAGACCTTATCCCTAACCTTATCAGCAGCGCCAACAACTATATGAGCTATGAAAAGACGCTGTTTGCTCATGTGGCAGAGGTAAGGAGCGCGGTCAAGACGCTGGAGCTTGCCGCCATTGAAAAGGCGGCAAAGGCCGCTGACCCTTCAGCTGCCGCGGCTGGGAAACCGGAGGCCGCCCTTGATAGTAAGGCGTTGCTTTCGAAATTTCAGGCAGTTGCGGAGGCCTACCCTGCACTGAAGGCATCGGAGGCCTATAACGCCCTGATGAGGGAACTCTCTGACACAGAGACAAAGATAGCCGAAAGCCGTATCAGCTATAACAGGATAGCTAATTTTTACAACTCCAGATTAAAGATGTTCCCTGGGAATATCTTTAATATGATTTTCAGATTCGAACCGTTGCCGACATCTGGCGCGATAGCGGGTGCCGCACAGGCCCCGCAGGTACATTAAATGAAAATGCCAATGAGAAATACTCACGTAGAGGATTATCTGGATTCCTCATATGATAGACATGGCAGGATAAATGAATACCTAAGTATGTCATTCCTGCGAAAGCAGGAATCCAGTTTCTTATTAACTGAGCTAACCACATGGCAATTAAATGAAATCTGAACGAGGTTTGAAATGTTATCGAACGAACTGATAAATAAGGCAATGAGCCTTAACCCAAACGAAAAGAGCGCGTTTCTGGAGAAGCTCCTTGCGGCAGTGGGTAATCTGGAGGATACCGTTGTGGCGAGAAAGGCCGTGTCCGCCAGCATAATGGAGCAGTCGCGTGCGGCGTCGGATGAGATTAAGAAGATTCTCAACGACAGTGTCCAGCGTCTCGAAAAGAAAAATGTGGAGCTGCGAAAGAAGATAAACGACATAATGAAAGACACCAGCAAGCTCGATGAGGTCAACGCGCAGCTGCAGAAGATAACAGGGGAGTATCAAATAATGAAGGCAGCCTACGAACGGACGCTGAAAGAGAAAACCGATGCCGACGAGAGACTCTCCGTCATTCAGCAGCAATGGGAAACCTTTATGCGGGGTGTTTAACTATGTCAAGATTTATTCATAAAGACGACCCGCGCCAGTCCCCGGACAACATCGTCCTCGCGGGGGAGATAACGCAGCTGCGGCAAAGCCACGCCAAGCTCGCAGCACAACTAAGTGAGTTAACGGCAGCCCTTGACTTAGCCAATAGACAGCTTACAGAGGGCACTGAGAGAATTAGTGCTTATAACACAGAGATGGCAGTGCACGAAAAAGAGATGAAGGAGATGCAGGGGCACATATTCGCCCTGAAAAAGAGACGGGCAATGGCTGGTACGGCAAGCGGAGTCGAGCAGGAATTTAACAGGCAGGAAAAACTCCTCACTTCCCTTGGGGCAAAACAGCGGCAGTTGAACGCTCAGCTGATGGAGATAGAGTCAAACACCAAGCTCTTTGAAGAGATCATGTCTGAGAAAACAGCGGTTTTTGAGAGGCTGCTGCTAAATATCGACGATAAGCAACCTAAAAGAAGGGCGCTCATCGGGGAAGTCTCAGACCTTGAGTCAGCGGCAAAGATATTCATTGAGGCTGAGCAGCTCTCCGGCGAACTTGGCACACTTACAACCAGCATCTCAGAGTTAACGTACGAACTTAAAGCGCTCAAGTCATTTATCGCAGAGGCAGAGCCTGAGACCACAGCCCTTGAGACACAAATTGCTGAGTTAGGACAAAGCCTTGCCGAGCTTGAGAAAACCAATAGGGAAATCAAAGAACTGACCGCCCAAAAGGCATCGTCAATTGAGGTGGTAGAACGTCTTGAAGACCAGCAGCGGGCGCTGAGCCTCGAAGAGGGCAAGCTGCAGCGCGAGCTTGACAAACAAACAGACATACTCAAAGAACGTAAGGCCATAAATGAGGCAAACAGGGCAAGTGCCCCGGCGCTTCAAACACAGCTGAAGAGTCTTAATGAAAAGATTGCCGAGGCGAAAATTAATCTGACTAAACATGGGGAATCGAAAAGGAAAAAAGATTTGGAGCTTGAGAAATTTGAAAATGCCCTTGCCTCAAAGCTCAGGCTTGAGAGCGAATTGTTATATATAGAGGAGGGTACTTCTGCCCTCGGAGAAATTGTGAGGTCAATATCATGACGGAAGACCAGACGACTTATACAAAGCAGGACATGGTCAGGCTGATTAACGCCCTTGGCACAAGCCTTGTCCTGAAAAAAGATAAGATTTCAATGGAAACGGAGATTCAGAAAAAACAGCAGCAAATCGAATACAAGAAGGAATATTTTGAACGTGTTCAGAAGAAGACCGCAGAACTAGACGCCGTGCTGCGCGGGATGGAGAGCCGCTCGATAGAGATAAAGGCGCAGATAGACGGGTTTAAGGCGGAAAAGGACGCAGCCATCAGGCAGCTTGAGCAAATCCTTGACTTAGAGAAAAAGGCCGCTGTCCTGCAGCAAAGAAACGCCGAGATAGACATGCTAAGCGATCGTGTCAAGGCGCTTGAGCTAAAGACAAGCAGGTTGTCCCCGGAGTATGAAGACAAATTAAGAGAAAAAGACAAGCTTGACCGTGAGTTAAAACAGGCGGAAGACGCCTTTCGTTCTCTGAACGCCGAATATGAGCTTCTGATAAACAGAAGGCAGCACCTATTTACAATAATTCCATCGAGAGATAAACTCTCAGACGCTCAGCACAAGGCGGAGCTGTCAATCATAGAAAATACCGCCCTGATTAGTCAGGCAAAGGGACAACTCAATGCCCTTGAGACGGAGCTGCCGCCATTGCAGGCAACCGCTGCCTCTCTCAGGCAAAAAAGGCAGCCGCTTACTGAAAAGAGAGACGACCTTCAGGGCAAGATTTCTGAAATCACCTCAGTAGAGAGCATCGAAGACCTGCAGGCGGAGATAGCGGGCCTCACGGTGAAAAAAGATAAACTTACTTCTACTGTTGACGCCAACAATGAGAAAATTTCGGGGCTGACCAAAGAGGTTGAGGCGGCTGAGAACTCAGTTAAGGAAGAGGAGGAGTTCACAGCCAATTTTGCCAAATTAAACATTGATATAGAGGCGGCAAAGGCGGAACTCTCAGATATTGAAAATCAACTACAGGGCATGATCATGGATGAGGAGGCCAACGAAAAACTCATAGAGGTGCTTGGCCCTATAAACGACTACATGGCAAGTATAAACGGAATATTGGCCAAGCTCTCGCAGGAGTATAAGACGGCAGTGGAAAAGGTAGTCCTTGCCATAGTGCAAGAGGTGCAATGAGACAGCCGGCAAAGAGGCGGTACGTCAGTCTTGTCTTAGCCATTATAGCTGTGGCGGCGCTTTTAAGTAGTTGCGCGTTTGTGCGCCCTGATGCCCAGCACGACATGATAGAGGGATTTTTCGGCGTCGTTCCAGTAGTGCTGACAGGCGTGTTTGTGGGGCTTGCCGGTACGCTTGTAGGGGCTGGTGGAGGCTTTATACTGGTTCCCATATTGCTGCTGATGTATGGATTTACACCGCAGCACGCCATCGGTACGTCAACGGCGGTGGTGTTTTTAAATGCGCTTTCAGGTACGTTTTCATACATGTCGCAACAGAGGATAGACTACGAGCTTGGGGTGAAGTTTGCAGTGGTGGCAGTCCCCGGTGTGGTCATTGGCGCAATAGTATCTCAAGCGTTTAATATGACGGTGTTTTCGATAATATTTGCAATTCTTTTGATGGCTGTAACGTATACCCTGATATTTGTGGATGAGTTTAGCTTGATCTGCTCGAAATCGCAGTCAGAGCCAGATACGCGCATTGTGTATGACTCAACCGGCGAGACGCACACCTACAGCCCTGATATGGCCGTGGGGTTTGGCGGGAGTTTCTTAGTGGGCATACTCTCAGGGCTTTTGGGAGTGGGTGGAGGGCTGATGCACGTTCCCCTGATGACTTTCATAGGCATACCTATTCATATAGCGGCGGCGACGTCTCATTTTATTATAGTAGTAACGAGTTTCTTTGGCGTGATGATATTTGCTGGGATGAAGACCATAGACCTTGACTATACGGTATTTCTGGGGATTGGAACAATACTGGGCGCGTACTATGGCGCTAAACTTGCGATGGCTGTGCATCCTGAGGTCATAAAGCGTGTAATAGCGGTATTGCTTCTGATTGTCTCGGTAAAATTGATTATAGGCATAATATAGCTTTGAGGAGGGTTTAAAGATGGAAGAAAAAAGAAGAGGTCTCTGGGGCGGTGTGGCAAAGGCACTCAATGCAACGGGTGCGGCAACGCTGAAATCCTTTGACTATACTGTGGATTTATTTTCAAAGACGACCAATGCAGTCACAAAGGCGACCCCTGGCATCGTGGAGTCCACTGTCGATGTCTCCAGGAGAACCGCGGATTTCATAGTCAGCGGCCTTTCAAAGATGGGTCAATTCACAAAGGACATAAACTTCGGCGCGATTAATTTTGGCGCGATTAATTTTGGAAAAATGAAGCTCAGCTCATTAAATCTTGACACAGATAAAGACGACCTCAGGGATAAAATCACCGAATATGAGGGGAAGATAAAGAACCTGTACTTTGAAATCGGAAAGGAAGGGGCATCTGCTGACCAGGTTGAATCTGACAAGGTCAGAAAGATGATAGAGGACGTCAAGGACTATGAAAAGGAGATACAGAGACTCAAGGGCAGAATCCTTGAGCTTGAGGATCTGAAAAGGCAAGAGCATCTAAGAAAACCAGAAAGTCGGAAAGAGCCTAAGGTATCGAGAAAGAAACAGAAACTAACTGAGGCACAGGTGGACTCACTCTTAAAGTCATCCATTGACAAGGCCCTCAGACACGGTACATTCGAGACAGACAGCGACAAGGCGATATTCAATAAGATAGCCAATGACCTTCTGGACATGGAGATGGACGTAAAGATCCTCGCGGCCACAGAATTAGGCAAGATGGGCAACCGTGCCGCAGCCGATGTGCTGCTTGACGCCGTCAGATACGACAACCAATACCTGAGCGCCGAGGCCATTAACTCATTGATAAACATAGGAGACCCAAAGGCTGTTGCGCTGTGTAAGGAGATGTCCACGGGGGCAAACCACAAGGTACGCTGCAACAGTCTGCGCGGCTTATATAAACTTGGTAAAGAGGATGAGATACTACCCTATCTGATGGAAGCCCTAAGGGATGAACACGCCGAGGTGCGCCGCACTGCCGTTACGTTTTTAGGCTGGAAGGACTGCAAAGACGCCGTACCGGGTCTTGTCCAGAGCTTGCAGGACAAGGATGAGCATGTCAGAAAGTCAGCAGTCTCTGCCCTTGCCAATATTAAGGACAGGGCTGCCGTGCTGCCGCTTATGACAACGCTGGCAGACGAAGGCATTGAAATCAGGCAGAAATCCCTTGAGGCCATAAAGATGATTACGGCAAAGGATGTAGCCTTTAACATTGAGCTTACCGGGGAGGCGCTGGCCCATGCGGTCAACGAATTGAAGAACTGGTGGCAAAGAGAGAGAATGGACGGCATTAGTGAGGAAGTGGTCGAACAATACGCAGATGTCGTGCCGCCGGAGACGCGTCCAGCGCACACCTCTTACTCATCGCACTACGCCCAGAGCGCCCAGGAGCATGACGATGAGTCGGCTGCCCCCAGCAGATTTGAATCTCCTGAGGCCGTTGCAGAGGCCGTCGAATCAGCCGCCTCTGAAATAGCAGATTCGCCGGAGTCAGACCAGCTCAGTGAGACGGTTGCCTTGCCGGTGAGTGCCGAGGAGACTGGCTCAGAGCGTGAGCCTGCAAGCGTACCGTCGCAATCGGAACTCAAGAGAATGTCAAAGGCGGAGCTTATCTCTGTGTGCGAGGCCCAGGGCATAGAGTGTGACGATACTTATATAAAATCAGAGCTTATAAACCTGCTCAATGTCTAAGGCGCGGGGTATATGACAGATGAACGAATTTAATCAATCAACAGATATGCCGTCTGAGGCAGCCCCCGAAGAAGTGGGGGGGATGAGTAGTGTGGAGGCACAGAGGAGTTCTATGATAGAGAGGATGCAGGACAATAAGGAGGAGCTGAGAGTCCGCAGGGACAGGCTGCTTGCCGAAAAGCGCGGCCTCGAAAGTGAAATAGAAACCCTTGAAGTGGATAACAATAAGCTTGAGAGGCAGTTAAAGGAGCTTGAGTTGCAGCTGTATGATAAGAACAAGAAGATAAAGAAGCTCGCTGAGACGGTTTCTGACCAGCGGCGCGCGCTCTTAAAACCAATCGCCGACGAAAGCGGTCTGCTTGCAGAGATAGACTTTCTCGAACAGGAAAAGGCCGTCCTTGTCGATGCCTACAACAGGCAGTCCGAGGAACTTGGCAGCCATATCTCAAATCTTGGTCATACGATACTGGGGATAGATTTCACAAAAGGCGAGATTGCCGCCCTGAAGAACAAGGTAATGATGATTGAGTACGAGGTTCCTCAGAAATTCGACGAGCTAGACTACCTGATAGAGAAGATAGAGTGGACGTCGAAGGCGTTGGTAAACCTGTTTGGCGCAATGAAGACAGTTGAAAAAACGACGAAGTTATCTTATTATAAGAAGGGGTAACCAATGGAAAACATAAGCGATTTCGAAATACACGATGTGTCTTTACTTCCACCTGAGGAGCCAGTCTCACCGGCCGTAAGCGCCAATTATCAGGCGCCTCGGGGTGCGGCCTCATGGGCATTAACAAGCACACTGCCAGAGATACGCGGGGTTGAGTTGTTACGCGACGCTAGCGGCACCGTCGACGTAGGAAAGACCATCAGGGAGATGTTTCTCTGCATTGCGAACATGGAAAAGCAGCTCAATGATGTCCTGTCTATAAATGCCTCACTGGAGCGTGACATTAAATCTTCGCGCGAGCTGATAACAAACCTGAGGACGGAAAAGCAGGAGTTACACAGGACAATCGACACAATGAACCGCGAAATCCCATCAAAAAGGGAACTTCAAGCGCAGATTGAGCACCTGATTGAGGAGCGAAACAGCTCACAGTCCTACGTTTCGGACATGAAGAAACAGTCAGACAAGGCCAAATACGAGGCACAGGTATATAAGAGTCGAATCGGGGAGCTGCAGGAGGAGAAGGCTGACCTCTTGAGGGATATAAACTATCTGGAGTCAAAAATCAGCGCGGCACTGAAAAAAATAAACGCCTATGCCAAGGAAATAAACATCCTCAAGGGCGAACGGCACATCCACAGGGAGAGAATCTCAAAACTCGAAAAGAGCTACAGAGACTGTGTGGAAGAAAGAGACAGCCTGATAAGCAGAACGATTGAATAATCGCGAGACTCAAGCTGTGTATGCAAGCTCTGATTGAGATGTCAGACAGGGCATGCGCACTGTCTGTCATTGCTGCCAAAGCAGCAATTCGGTCTTTTAAGACCATGAAATAACTGCATCTTTTTGTCATTGCAAGGATGACGCGAGAGTGAAAAATATTAAAAACTCGTTTTGGCTTCATCTTTCCATAAGAACTGGAATGCAGCTTTCGCAGGTGGAAAAAGCAACCCAAATTTAACCATCTGCGCTAACCGAAAATTGACCACCCTGGTCTGATTAATATTACGAGATGTCATATGGTAAACATCTCTGCCTTGTTTACGTGCCAATTGGCGAAACCGACCATCTGTGCCGGTGATGTCGACCACCTGAGAAAGTATCACTACACTAGACAGAGGTATCATCAGGGTAAACTGCTTTTTCTATGATTATTATCACATGCGCTTTTAGACTAATTCTATAAAAACCACCCGCTCAACCATTTTATTTTGCACTTATGCCAGGTGCTTTTGACACTTAACTGCCGTTTTTAGGATTATCTGCCATTTTCGGCTGACTCCAGAGCATTGATTAACTCTATAGTGAATTTTCTATGAAACTGTAGATATCCTTTTGCCTCAAGCGGACCTTTGTTTTGGCAGACAATTTTAATGTGGCTTATTCGCCTGATTATATAACTTGGCCATAGGTCGCTGGCAAGTAAGGCGCTTGCATGTCCCGGCCAAGACAACAATGCATCCATCTTTTGCGGTATGCACAGAGAGCGTGCTACAAGATACCCCAGCAATCTCTCCCATACCGATTTATTATCGCCATTGTCATTTAAAACTAAACATTCCATTCCAATCTTGGGCAATACGGTATCTGAAACATCGATGATATAGCGAATGTTTGCAAATTGCCCGAACTCTGCGGTCAATTCCAGCACTTCCTGTATCGAACCTGGATATTCAATCTCTACAAGATAATCCTGGAGCGTCTCTTTGTCAATCGTAAGCACCATTCTGGCAACATTTTGATTTCGAGAGAGCATTATTCCAGCGTGATCCACTGTAGAGGCTTTCGGCAAGGCTTCAAAACATTTTCGAAGTCTTGAGCTGACCTCGTTTCTTAATGGTCTGCCCCTCAGTTGCTCAAGAACACCTATAACCAATTTATACTCGGCGCCGTTACTCTCTTTCATCTTATCTTCTGAATTGCCGGAGACCTGCCTAACGTTGAAATAAACTCCAGGGACGGGCTCCTTCTTTTTCATGTCATCCTGATCGAATGCGAGCCACAGCTGTCTTATTTTATTGTGGAGCTGTGTTGAGGGGGCTGCCCAGTTTTTTGAGAAAGAACGTATGTGCCGCCATCTATGGTCATCAAAAAGCGAATTGTCCCAGCCAGTTACTGATATCTTCCCAGCAATAACGTCACGTCCCCAATTCAAGCCGTTGACGCATAACTGCCAGTCTGCCCTCGCGTCATTTATCCCCATATAGCATTCAATAACACCGGACGTCGATAACCCCGCAGGCAGTCTCTCATTCAAGTTCCTTATTACGGCAATGGCGTCGGGGGAAACTAGCACATGGGAAATGTGCGGCAGCAACTCATCCAATATTCCGTTCATGTCAAATTTCATATATTCACGTCGTGCGTCTTTAACTGCTCATACAGCAACAACGATGTCGCAGTCTAAGACAGCTTCTTATCCACCAAATTCTTATAAAGCCCCTTGAGATATTCCTTATCCGCAGCGTCCAACTGGGCAAACACAGCAATGGCCATCTCAGCTGCTGCCTTCATTTCATTACAAAAAAAGGCGTCCGGTATGCGCATGTCTGAGGTGAGGGATTTATTGTCGTAGAAGCAGCCCCCGCCGCAGATATATCTTGCCCAGCATGGTGAACACTTTGGAAGATTATTCACTATGCTGCGGTGATAATCATTGATACCTCCAACTTTGTAATCGGTGATGTTTCCAATCTTTGCATCTTCAAGTCCGACAAATCGGTGGCAGGGATATATATCTCCTGAGACGGATATTCCAGCCATCCCTTTACCGATGCCACACGCGAAATAGCACTTTTCACCTGTAATTAATGGTTGAGGGATTTGCCTTATCTGTTGTACGTCTGCATTCCTGTTCCTGACGGCTTCTACAAATCCGTCCCACCCCTTTTCTGTGTACTCCATCATACGGCGTGACATATCCTCAGCGGTTGCACTACTTGACGCTTCGTGGTTTCCACCCGCCAGAATGACAGGCGAGGCCTTCATGGCAAAGAATGTCTTAAAGCCAGCCTTCTTCATTCCATCCTTTATTTCGAATGGGTCTGTGTCTCCATATACCGTGGCCCTGGCTGAGGTCCCGGGGAAAACCGCAAGAAGTTTCTGAATATTTGCGCTAACGCCGTCATATGATGCGCTTCCATCGGCAAATGGGCGCTGCCTGTTCTGGATATCCGCAGACCCGTCGAAGCTAACCATTGTGTTTATCTTCTCGTTCTTCATGAAATCGATTATTTCCTCTGTCAGCAGTGATGCGTTTGTAGTAATGCCAAAACCAACTTTCTTGTTTCTCTGTGCGGCCCTCTCTTTGGCATATTCAACCGTTTTTTTAATCAGCGGGAAATTGAGCAGCGGCTCTCCACCAAAAAATGAGATATTTAATGTTTCGATGCTCTTTGAATTTTCCATCAGCCAGTCAACCGCCATAAAAGCTGTTTCTTCGCTCATCATCCCCTTACCGCCATATTCACCGCCCTGGCCGTAACAATACACACATCGCATGTTGCATAACTGGGCAACAAAGAGAGCGATGTTCCTCACACCGAATTCGGAGGTCTGTTCTACCCCTTCGCAGTTATTGCCCTTAGCGTCGACTTCCTCACTCTGAGGCTCATCAGTGAGGTCGATTTCTCTTAGCTCCTCAAACATCGATGCAGGCACCAGTCCACCGAAAGAGGACAAAACACGATCAATAATACGTGATTTTGATTCTGATATCTTATGCAACGTCATCTTCTCTACGTTGAAAAGATAAGTATCGCTATTGCGAGTAAATCTATGGAACTCTTTAAGCGAAACGTTGCCGAAATATCTCCTGCCATCGCACGTTATTTCGTACATCCCGAACATAGTTCCTCCTGAAAATATGGGTTCGACATTCCACAAGTGACCCCCCTCATGGCGTTATCCTATATTGTTTATGTTATTATACAATTATGGATAAGGTTTCCCTTTGCATCATCGGTGTCGCAACCGCCGGTCTCAGACCAACGGCTGGAATCACCTTGATTAGAACCTAAATTTCATAATCATTATGGATTTATATGATGATCGACTCATCATATTATTTGTGAGAATAGATATTTATACCATGTTAACCCAATAGGCGCAACCGCTCCCACCAGCGACTTTGGACAGGTCTTCATCGCTTAACTCTCCTGTTGGTTTTTGTGGTATTATAACATGTATAAGTTTTGACGTATTTTCTACCGCTTTTATTGTTACGCCTGCAGGAACGTCTATGCCCTGTTCTTTTAGTGCAAGCATAGTATCTGACAGTAGTTTTGCTTTGAACGCCTCATCATTCCATGCCTTTGTGATTACCTCCAGCATCTTGTTTGCCGTTGCATTCTTTTCTGACATTGTTCGTACCTCCTCATTGAAATAAGAAGTGACCGCCCTTGCCGGACGGGATTCACGCGTAATAAGATGGAAGCCACCTTTGTCATGCCATTTATTGATGTGCCATCAGGCACAACAATGCTATATATAACATATCACATCAAGGTCATTTTTGCCAAGTGTCAATGGCCGTCCAAATATGTACCATCAAAGGAGTTATAATTCGTGTGGCCACCATCATGCCGCCCGATGCTTCTTCCTGATAGTCCTTCATTTCCGTAACTGTTGCCCTTGATGTTGACGACCCTGCAGTGACGTAGCAGACGCTCAAGAATGGTCGTTGCAATCACCTAGTCACCAATCATCTCCTCCCACTCAACGAAGCTCTTGTTAGATATACTGGCCTGCTCATACCGATTAGAGACGAACTTGAAGAACAGATGCGCTTCTTTTCTATCTATTGGCTCATACGCAGCTCATCAACTACAACAATGGCACTCTTGTTATAGCCGCTGCCCCTACCATTGACCTCTGCATCGTTCCTGATCTTCAGGTCAGACAATGTACTCCTTGACTGTTCGCTGATCAATCCCTAATCTCTTGCCTATCGCCCTGTCTGAAAACCTTTGCCTCTTTAAACCATACATCCATGCATGTCTGCTTGTAGACCATCGAAACCTCCTGAGTCTCATTATTTCGAAGAAGTGTTTTCTTATGCCTAAAATCGCAAGAGACTTATCAGGCAAAGACCTTGCGTCGCTTCTGAGTAAATACGGATATGCAGTGCAGACGCATTTGAAGTAACGGGCAAAATTGCCAATACTTTTAACCATGGAGCGATGCTTTCCTTGATTCCCTCGAACAGACTGTGTCATAATAGATTCCGGAGATTGTTCATGCAAATTAGAATCATCC
>JADFXZ010000125.1 GCA_015233265.1 Nitrospirota bacterium | reverse complement strand
GTTATATTTTCCTTGTCAGTGCGGGTAGTAAACATAGCCTCGCCGATATTGGAAGAGAACGGCTTTCGCCAAACACAGACCGCTATCACCATATGTACATTCGTCAAGGAGGGAATAGATGTTTTTTCGTACCAGACTGCTGTCTTTGGCCCGCCATGGCAGGCGCCTTTTGAGTTTCCTCTGTTTCAGGCTACGGCAGCGCTGATAGTTAAAGCGGGACTAGCTGATATAGACATAGCGGCCAGACTGACAAATATTTTTTTCTTTTATCTGTCAGCGTTTTTTTTATTTATCCTGTGCCGCAGTTTCTTCCTTGAACGAGGAATAACCTTTACGATTGTTCTGTGTTATGTATTGTCACCATATACGATATTCTGGAGCCGCACAAGCATGATAGACTATGCCTCTGTTGCCTTTGCCATGGGGTATTTTTACTTTTTTATGCGGCTGCTTCACAACAACGGCGGGTTCTTCACGCTCTTAGGCGCAGTTGTCTGCGGTGCTCTTGGATATCTGATAAAGATAACCACCATGCCGGTTGTTGTGTTTCCTCTATCGTATTTCCTCGGAAAACAACTGTGGAATAACTCTAACAAGAATGGATACGGGCTTTTGTTTTATGTGTTCAATGAAAAAGTCTTTCTTATTAAACTCTTAACGGCAATTATCCTGCCGTTTGCCGCCGGTCTCCTCTGGACGATTCATGCGGATAACGTCAAAAACGCTTCTCTATTCACCAAATGGCTCGTTTCGGACAACTTGGAGGCATGGAACTATGGCACATGGAGTCAGAGGGCACAATTAGGCAACTGGATAACCATTGCCGGTCATATAAGGCCGTTTACTGCCCTGACATTTGTGATTGTACCCGCTGGCGCAGTATTTGCGCTGAGGCATCCGTCAAGGCATCTGGAATTTGTTTACACCAGCCTTGCCGGTATGTTTTTAACGATTTGTATCTTTTTTAATTTATACAGGGCACATAATTATTACCCTATGGCGCTTACACCGTTTTTAGCTGTGGCGGCGGGGTTTGCCATCTACCATATCTTTTTCGTCCTTCTGAAAAACGATAAACCAACAACGGGTATACACTTAAAGGGATGTCTTTGTGCCGCCCTCATTACGGTCATCGGATATTATTACATAGGCACGGCAAAGGCATATTTAAATACCCCACTGATTAAGAACAAATACAGCACAAGCACTATAAGCGACTTCTTAAAGATTATAACCCCCCCGGATGAGTACATTATTATTGCCGACCACCTATGGAATCCAAGCATTCTCTACTATGCAAGGCGCAAGGGCTTTATGATAAACAGAGACTACGACTATGGGGCAAGACTTTTTGCCTTTTTCAAGGAATACAAATTCACTACAATTGTCACACTCAAGGATTATCCGGATTTGCTGTCCAATTGGAGATATGTATTAAAAATCGGCCCTAAGGGCTATCATACCGTCGGATACAATGTTTACAAGGTCACGGACGACCCGCTGGCATATGAAAGTTATAAAAAATTCAATGATTTTAGTAATTTCACAGAAATTAAATAGCAGCTATATATACATCAGGCATCGGGAGCTTCCTCATGGTTTCTTCTGTAACCTTGCGGTAAGACTTTCCGCATACTGGCAGAGCCTCTTCAGATACCCTTTCTGTGACTCGGGGGAGCCTTCAGTGAGGGCCAGCTTTGTGTTTCTGATTATCTCGTCAGCAAGCCTGATGTTTTCTTGATTTGCCTCTTCGGTAGTCCTGTGTATAAGCCGCTCAGCCATCTTCTTCTGTATTGACGACTCTTCAGCGACTTTGTGCCTGTACAGTGCCATTTCAATATTAGTACGCAAGTCCCGCTCATGGAATGGTTTCAGGATAAAACCAAATGGTTCTGTCATCTTGGCCCTCAACAGGGTTTTGTCATCCGAGTTGGCGGTCAGGTAAACCACGGGTATTGCCAACTGCTTCTTAATTACCTCAGCAGCCTCGATACCGTCCATTTGTCCTTCTAATCTGATATCCATCAGCACTAAGTCAGGGTGCTTTTCCCCAGCTTTTTCTATAGCCAACTCACCGGTTGACACGGTGTCGCATACCCGGTAGCCAAGCCTTTTCACCCTCTCCTGTATCTCCATCGACACAATTGCCTCGTCCTCGACAATCAGGATTGAAACCTTGTCAAGCTCGTCGTCTGTTGTATGTTTGACGGCCTTGTAGAAGTCACACTGTTTACATGAACCTAATCGTGTGCAGTGCGGAGGTGTATCCTTTCGTCCGCTTAATGACCCCGCTACAAGCCAGCACTTGCGCTCGGCGTTTTGCAGCACGGCCGGACATTTTCTCATCACATCCTGTGGACAATTTAGGAATTCCCAGCATTTCATCCCCGACTTCTTGTCGAGGTCGCCCAGGTCGTCAGCCGCGTCATGAAATTTCTTAAATAAATCGTTAAAAACATTAGGGTCAAACCTATCGTCGTTATCCATTGCCTGATTCCTCCACAGCCTGCGGCTCTTTATTCATAGGGCCGCTTTTGAAATGTTATCTTAAACTCAGTCCCTGCGCCGCTGGATAACTCCAGCCGCCCCTTAATCTGCTTCACGAGGTTGTTGACGAGCTTCATCCCTAATGAATCGGTATTGAAAATATCCATATCTTTTGGTATTCCCACGCCGTTGTCGCTAATAATTAGACTCAGCATACCGTCAGCGCTCTCATTTAGGCTTATGCGCACTACATTTTTATTATTTCTGGCATTTCCGGCAAAGGCATATTTTACCGCGTTAGAGACAAGTTCGTTTATGATTAAACCACAGGGAATCGATATCTCCACATCCAGCAAGATATTGTCGTATTTTATATCGAGGGTTACCTTGCCGCCAGCTTGCCCAAAGGAATATAGAATGTCTGAGGCCAGCTCCATGATATACTGCCCAAAGTCGATTGTGGCAAGATTCTCTGATTTATACAGTTTTTCGTGTACCAGCGCCATAGAGCGGATACGATTGCAGCTTTCGGAGAGAACCTCAAGCGGACTGGTATTTTTCAGGGCTATCGATTGCAGATAGAGCAGGCTCGATATAATCTGCAGGTTATTTTTTACCCTATGGTGCACCTCTTTAAGAAGAATCTCCTTTTCTTTCAACGACGATAACGTTTGTTTCTCAAGCAGCTTGCGCTGCGTAATGTCCCTTGAGACGGCAACAGCCCCAAAGACGTCACCGGTGTCTGTACATATCGGATTTTTGATTGTTTCAATATAAATTGTCCCTTTGGTGCTGGTTAACGCGTGTTCGACTTGAACTGCCTGCAGTGTATCCAACACCTCGCGGTCACTTTCCCTTTCTTTCTTTGCAAAGGCCTGCGGGAAGAGCTCTTCATATGCCTTGCCTATGATTTCCCGCTCATCTAATCCAATAAACTCACTAAATGCCTTATTTACTAAAACGAATCTCCCGTCAATGTCCTTAATGCTAATCATGTCTTTAACCGAGGCAAGCAGCGTGGTTAACTGCAAACCTGTCTTTATATTGTCTGCGTTTGCCTTTTCAATCTGCCTTTTACTGTTATCGAGGGCTATGATGTCCCGATAAGTCTTTAAGGCTAACAATAAAGAGACTTTAAACTCCTCACTGGTCAATGCGCCTTTTTCCATGAAGCCGTTTATGTCGTATTGGACAATAACCTGCTGTTTAGGGGTCTGACCGGGCTGCCCTGTCCTGAGAATAATCCTTACGAGATTGTTATTGAGTTGCTCTCTGATATATTTTGTGACGGCAAGCCCCGAATTATCGTCTTCCATGACAACATCTAAGAGAATGACGGCGATATCTGGATATTTAGCCATGATAATATCTACCTCTTGGCCGGAGTATGCGCTGAGAAACTCAAGGGGCTTGCCGTCATAGACAAAATGCCTCAGCACCAGCCTAGTCATCTCATGTACCTCAGTCTCGTCGTCGACTATCAGTATCTTCCATCTTTGCGCTGGCTCAGGGGGTGTGTCCTGAGAGCTTTCGCTCAATACGAGCTTGTCGTCATCGCTAATCATGCAGCTGTCTCCTTTGCCGCACAGGGGACGTTGAGTATAAAGGCAACACCTTCGCCCTCCACGCTCTCACAAACTATAGTGCCCTTTAGTGTCTGCGTTACTACATTATAACATATATTCAGGCCAAGTCCAGTACCACCGCCGCCCCTGTTCGTGGTAAAAAATGGGTCGAATATCTTTTTTATATTCTCAGCGCCAATACCCTTTCCATCATCTTTATAGGTGATTGTGACGGAGTCATCAGTTTTTGTGACATCTATTGTAATATTGCCCTGTTGACCGGTGTCATAGGCGTGGACAAGTGAGTTCATTATCAGATTAGTTATTACCTGGGCAAATGCCCCTGGATAACTATCCAACGCCGAAGACTCTTCGCAGTTTATCTTGATTGCGTGGGAAGTCCTTTTAAGCCTCGGCTGCAGGCTTAAAATAATATCGTTAAGATATTGCTTTATATTAAATTGCCTTCTTTGCTCACGGAGTTGGTCGGCGGCGACCATCTTGAAACTCTTAATAAGTTCCCCCGTGCGAATCAGGTTTTTCAGAATAAGGGCGCTTATATCGGCAGCGTCTGCGATATACTCATCCATCTTTGTCCTGGTGATTGTCCCATCATTCACAGAAGCGGCCACAGCCTTTGTTATCTCATTAAAATGAGACGCCCCGGTTATGCCAATGCCGATAGGTGTGTTAATCTCATGTGCCACACCGGCTACCAGCCCTCCAAGAGCGGCCATCTTTTCAGATTGAATAAGATGATCCTGACTCTTTTTGAGGTCATCGTAAGCCGTTTCTAACTCCGAAAGCAGCGCCTTTCTCTTATTTATCTCGTCACGGAGCTGCTCGTTGGCCTGTGTCAGGGCGCTGGTTCGCTCTTTGACAAGCTCTTCGAGGTGTTGCCGGTATTGATTAAGCTCGTGTCCTTTTTTAATTCTAAAGATTGTGAATGCACCAACTGAATATATTAAAATCATAGAAAGTAACACAAATACGACATTCTTATATATTTCATACCTGACACCGGATAATTCAACAAGCAAATGAACATTCCATCCAATAGTCTTGCCAGACGTACCTACCATCAGATAGTCAGTGCCGGTATTTTGTATCTCTGATTGCTCCGAATGGCGGATTGTGACAAATTTCAACCCATCTTCTTCTGACTCCTTTACAATCGGCAAAGACGGCAACGGCTCATCGGCGTATCTCTTAGACTCTTTAATCGTCTTTAAGGTATCCTCCGGTAACTTATGTATTGTATGAAAAAGAAATTTCTTATCACTGGCGTGAAAAACAACCTCGTAGTCATCCGCAACCATCAGTATCATGTGTTCTCCAGTGTTTTTAGGTGCAATTTGATCCATATCGTATTGTATATCATATTTAATCACGACAACTCCGATTACCTCATCGCCATCCATTACCGGATGCGACCTAAAAAACCCAACGATTCTTGTTAATATGCCAAAGGATATCTGGTCTGAGGGCATCCCTTTCATGGCGTTTTGGAAATATTCTCTGAAACTAAAATTTTTGCCGACAAAACTGCTGGAGTCCTTATAGTTGCTTGAGGCGACAACGACACCATTCTTATTCATTATAAAAACTATGGACAACCCGATGTCCTGATTGAATTGAGCTAAATATTCGTTCAGTTGTTGACCGGGATGCCTCAGCTCTTCGATGACATGCGGTCTATGGGATAATATTTTAGGGTAGGAGATATAGGCTTTCATCTTGTCTAATAGATAATTGTTATACGTGTTTAAGTATTCTATCGCGTTTTTATGGATCTTTCTTATTGTCCTGTTTTTTGTCCAAACTGCTGTAACTATCGAAAAGATAAGCGTAATTAGCAACATAATAACTGTTAAACGCCTATTGCTTAAATAGTTAGTCATATTCGATGCTCCAGCGGTCATTCATATCGTTATCTCAGTTAATCTGACATCAGGAGTTTGATTCGAAGGATGTCAACATCAACGCAAGCCTGCCCTTTCCCCTTTAGCCCCCTTACGTGTGTTACTCTGAATACAAAACGATCAATTCAGTACGCCTATGTCTTTCAACTGCTCAACAAGCGCCTTTTTAGTTATAGGCTTTGTCAGATATGCAGTACACCCTCCCTTGTAGAAAGCCTTTATAATGTCCTTTGGGTGGTCAAGGGCGGTGGTCATCACTATCTTAGCCTCTTGTGAAGGCATGGTCAGGCCGTTTTGCTCTTCGTATTGCCGCATTTGCATCAGCGCCTCGTTCCCATCCATTACGGGCATCATTATATCGAGGCAAATAAGGTCATACGGCTTTTTCTCTTCATGGGCCAGTACAAATGCCTCGAAGGGCACCGCTTAGGTGTTTGGTCTGTTGCCGTAGCCGACGGGATGATA
>JADFXZ010000124.1 GCA_015233265.1 Nitrospirota bacterium | reverse complement strand
ATCAGTACAACTTCCGATAGAAACTTATTGTATCAGTCAGAACAAATTTACCTTGATATTAATTTGTCAAGGTTGTAATTTTAAGAATACCTATGTTAGACTGAGCCAAGTAGAAAAGGAGGATACGATGGCATTACTTGGACATGGTTTCTTTAAGGCAGTTCGTTTAAAGAAAGGATATACCTTACGAGAATTGGAAAAGAGAAGCGGAGTATCACATTCCCAGATCAAAGCGATTGAGGACGGCAAGAAGATGCCCGGCCTCGACACCTTCTATAGTCTATGCAATGGCCTTGATATATCGATATTTGACTATTTTGATCACGTTGGTGTATCGATGTTTAAACCGGATAGGAACCTTGTACTGGTGCCGAATGACGAAGCCGACCGCGAGCGCATACGAAAGATAGCCTCCGAGGGCATTGATGGTATGGCGGTGCAGGGATTTGAACCCCGGACACTGCGGATATGAGCCGCATGCTCTGACCAACTGAGCTACACCGCCATATGGCCTCACGGCCTCACAGCTCCTTATTATAACAAATCCACTTCAACTAATAACAGATAGCTAATCTCCTCATTCTAATATTTATTAATATCCCTATTGCGATGTAATTCGTTATCAGCGTTGTCCCCCCGTAACTCATAAACGGTATCGGCACACCCACTACCGGCATCATTCCCAGTACCATCCCCATATTTATAAAAAAATATAGGAATAACATAAATGTCAGCCCCAGCGCAAGATACCTGCCAAACTCGTCTCTTGACCTTAACGCGGTCGATATACCCCTCAGAAATAACAATAAGTATAACATTATTATTATCGCACTGCCCACAAAACCCCATTCCTCAGCAAAGACACAGTATATGAAGTCCGTGTGCTTCTCCGGTAAGAACCTCAGCGGCCCCTGAGTGCCCTTGAGATACCCTCGTCCAAGCAGTTGCCCGGAGCCTATGGTTATCTTTGACTGCTCTATCTGGTAGCCTATCCCTTTGGGGTCGACATCCGGCTCGATAAAGGCGACAATTCTCTTCTTCTGATAATCTTTTAAGTGCCGCCAAACAAGATTCCCTGCAACGGGCGGTACCGCTATGGCTATTATTATCAACGTTATCATTACCTTCTTCTCTAATTTCTTTGCAATTGTAAGGAAAAAAAATGTCGACAATAACACCAAACTCGTTCCTAAGTGAGGCTGCTTGAGTATAAGTATAAACGGTACCAGACCAAATGCCATTAACGCTATTGAAAAATGTCTCTTTGTCAATAGACCATTTACTGTGCTTAGATACTTCGACACTCCTACAATCAGCAATATTCGAAACAGCTCCGATGGCTGAAATGACACCGGCCCAAGCTCCAGCCATCTCTGTGCTCCCATGCCGCGCTTGCCTATAAATAACACTAAGGTCAGCAAAATAAGCCCCGGTATATACAAAAAATACCCATATTTCCTTAACCAATTGTAATCAAACACCGAAACCGTTAACAACACCGCCAACCCTAACAATATCCACACTATTTGCTTTATATAGTAATTCGGCTGCACTGTTGTTATTACCGGCCTCGTTGCGCTGTATATCGTCATTACCCCGATTATGCTGATAACAAGAAGCAGCGACAACATATACCAGTCGAACTGTTTCAGATATTGTCTGTTTATTTGCAAAAACCACATAATTATTTGCCGGCCTTGCCTTTAAAATAGCTCTCAATCACTTGTTTTGCTATTGGGGCTGCAGCGCTGCCTCCGTGTCCACCGTGTTCGACAATTACGGCTAGCGCTATCTCAGGATGCTCCGAAGGTGCATATGCTATAAACCATGCGTGGTCTCTGTGACGTTCCTTTTGTTGTTCGCTCTTAAGCCTTCCGGCTATAACCTGCGCCGTTCCAGTCTTGCCAGATATTTGGACTATCTTACTTTTGGCGTCTTTCCCCGTGCCTCTTTCCTCGTTTACAACCCCATACATCGCGCTCTTTACGGTGTCGAAGGTCTCAGACCGAATGTTGAGCCTCTCCCGCGGCATTGCCGCGTTTCCATCCTTAAGCAGCGTAATTGGCATAATGATTCCTTCATTTGCTATCATTGCGGTCATTTGCGCCATTTGTGCCGGTGTTACAGATACATATCCCTGCCCTATCGACGCGCTTAATGTCTCACCTAAGAACCACTGCCTTTTTGCCGCCTTGTTTTTCCACTTTGTAGAAGGCATTGTGCCGTCTTTTTCATCCACGCCACGTTTAAGGCCTATGCCAGTGCTTGAGCCCAGCCCAAAGAGCCTTGCGTATTTCTCTATCCTTTCAATACCAAGTTTTTTGCCAATTTCGTAATAAAACACATCGCACGACTCTACCATTGCCCTGTGAAAACTCACGCTGCCGTGGCTTTTCCAACAGCCAAAGGAGTATTTTCCAAACTCCAGAGACCCGTTGCAATGAGTACCCGAATTGGCGTCCGTTACGCCTTCTTCCAGGGCCGCTATTGCTACAACAGGTTTAAATACCGACCCCGGAGGATAAGTGCTCTGCAGTGCCCTGTTAAGAAACGGATGCCTTTTGTCCTTGTGCATGGCATTCCATTTGTCTGTCTCTATCCCCATGACAAAGTCGTTTGGGTCAAAAGCCGGCAGGCTGACAAGTGCCAATACCTCGGCGTTTGTCGTATTGATGACAACCAGAGAGCCTGTTTTTCCACCAAAGGCCTTCTCTGCGGCCTCCTGCAAATCTATATCTATGCTCAGGGTTATATCTTTTCCCATTTGTGGCTTTGTCTGCCCGATAAGTTTTAATTGCCTGCCCAAGGCGTCTACCTCGATGATTTTCTCCCCGGCGCTTCCGCGCAACTGCCTGTCATAGAACTCTTCGGCTGCCCACTGTCCGACAAATGTCTCAGGGGTTACGTTGTCATATTCCGCGCTTTGCATCTGTTTGGCCGTCATTCTGCCCAAATATCCTATTACGTGCGAACCGGTGTTGTTATATACGTAGTGTCTGGTCAGGTTAGGCTCGACCATTAGGCCGGGGAAATCCGAACGCCTTGCCTCTATTGCCGCTACATCCTTAAACGCAAGTCCTTCTTTGAGCACTATTGCCTTAAATCTCTGGGCTTCTCCTTTTTTGAGCTTGGTGATTAGCTTTTTCTCATTTATATCCAACAGCTTAGACAGCCCCGCCGTATCTATATTTTTTGTCTCCGGCATCAGTGAGGCATAATAATAGGGTTCATTTTTCACCAGCGGCACGTGGTTTCTGTCATAGATTATTCCACGTGCCGCTGGCAGCGTTATCACCCGGATCTTGTTTGAGTTGGCAGCTTCTCTGTACTGAGGCCCTTGTAACACCTGAAGCTGGTATATTCTCAGTGCCAGTACAAAAAACACTAACATCACGATAAATATCGTCAGGCCCGAGTACTTTTCGAAATATTCCCTACTCATCTCTTTCTCTTATAAAAATAAACCCAACAACGGCATTGACTATGGACTGGTATAGTGTAGTATGGGCGACATAGAGTATTTCAGCTGGCTTTGTATCAAACAGGGTAAGCGAATAGTATACTATGAAATTATCTATCACGGTAAACGCAAAGCACAGAATCCCGTTTAGCAGCGGCGTTAGATTAAATATCCCCGTCTGAAAAAAATACGCCATAAACATAAGCGTACCCTTAGATAGTATGTTTGGCCCTAAAATCTTTAAGGCAATACTGTCAAGCAACACCCCGATGACAAACGCCCAAAGCACCGCCCTCCTTGTCTTCCAGCGTATCCCCATGTAGTACACCAGTACTACGATGATATTTACCCGCAACACCCTGCTTTCGTCTATCACAACGGCCAGTATTACAAGCGCAATCCAGAGGACATTGTCTTTGAGCCAGGTCATCTACATGTCCCTGTGGCGGGTTATGACCATGACCTCGTCAATTTTTCGCGGATTGGCAAACAGCTCTACCTTTATATCCTGCTCAAACATCGAAGGGTTTTTCTCGGTCGATACCACCTTGCCTACGGCAATGCCAGCCGGATACAGCGAATCTAACCCAGAGGTAATTATTGTATCTCCGATGACCGCCTCCTCCATGCCTGTGCCATGCTTCAGAAAGCAGTAGTCCTCGCCAGAGCCGCTGAGAATTGCCTCAGTCCTGTTGTCCTGAGATTTAACCGCTACAGCTGAGCTTACATCTGTCAACAACAGCACTGTAGAATAACGGGCATCCGCTTTTTTTATCTTCCCAATCAATCCGGAAACCGTTCGCACGGCCATGTCCTTTGTTACGCCGTCTTTAAATCCCTTGTTTATTTCTATCGTTTGCGTCCACATATCAGGGTTTTTTGAGACCACCTTTGCAGTTGCCACATAGTCTGGCATCTCTTCCTTCAAATTCAACAATTGCCTGAGGCGAGCGTTTTCTATCGATTTCTCTTCGAACTCCTGTTTTTTTAATAGTAACTCATCTATCTGCGTCTGCAGTGCTTCGTTATGTCTTTCCAGATCAATTGCGACGATAAATGGTCTTTTAATATAATAAATAAGAGAGGTTACGGCCTCGTTTACATAATTTATGGGCAACCGGACAAAAAAAAGCGGCTGCAGTGGCCCTTTTATACTCTGAACTGACATGAGCGAAATAGAAAAAAACAAGTAGAGTAAGAACAGCACCTGGCTCTTTTTAGTCATCAACCAACGGCAATCCTCTTTAATAGGGCAAGGTCCTCAAGCATCTTGCCTACACCCATTACTACCGCCGTCAGCGGAGAGTCTGTCACAACCACAGGCAGTCTTGTTTCCTGTCTGATTAAGGCGTCTATCCCTTTTAACAGCGCACCGCCCCCTGCGAGCACTATGCCGTTGTCCACTATGTCAGAGGCCAGTTCGGGCGGGGTGTTTTCAAGGGCTGTCTTTATTGTGCTTACTATTAAGCTCACCGGCTCTGCCAGGGTCTCTCTTATCTCATCTTCTCTGATTCTTACTGATTTTGGAATGCCTGAGATAAGGTCTCGCCCATTAGCGTCATACGTGCGGTCCTCGTCAAGTTTAAATGCTGAGCCTATCTCTATTTTTATCTGCTCAGACGTCCTGTCTCCTATCAGAAAACTATATTTTTCTTTTACATAGGCCACGATTTTCTCGTCCATTGTGTCGCCGCCCACCTTTACCGCCTTGCTATACACAATGCCGTCCATCGATATGACTGCCACATCTGTGGTGCCGCCTCCTATGTCAACTATCATATTGCCATATGGCTCGTCAATCGGCAGGCCAACCCCTACGGCGGCCGCCATTGTCTCCTCAATCAGATAGACCTCGCGCGCCCCAGATGCCTCGGCTGCCTCTTTCACTGCACGTTGTTCGACCAGGGTTATCTGAGACGGTACGCCTATGATTACCCTCGGGGAGACAAAGCTCTTCCTGTTGTGCGCCTTTTTGATAAAATACTTCAACATCTCACCAGCGGCGTTAAAGTCCGCTATTACTCCATCTTTCATCGGCCTTATGGTCATTATATTGGCAGGGGTCTTGCCAAGCATTCTCTTGGCCTCTGCCCCAACGGCCACAACTTTCTTTGTGTCCATTCTCATAACTACCACCGAGGGCTCATTGCACACTATGCCCTTGCCCTTGGCATACACCAGCGTATTAGCAGTCCCCAAATCTATGGCCAAATCATTAGAAAACAACCCTAAGAGTTTACTAAAAATCATTCTTCCTCCTTAAAGACTATCTCCACAACGCGTGTTTTTGCCAGTTCGTCTCCGATTCTCATCCTGTTGGCATTGCCAATCATTATAATGAATTCTATGCCAACAATTGCAATAAAAAAAAACCAGCCCACAAAAAGCGGCAGCTTCCATAGCATCAGGGCAAGGGCAAATGTGCTGTTTCTCAAAATAGAAGACCGCCCGTGCGACACTATCCCCTCGCGAAGGGATTTGACCTCCATGCCCATCAGTTTTTTCCCTATGCTTGCCTTTTTATATAAGCTGTCTCCAATCAATATAAATATCACGGCTGCGTAAAACCCCGCCCGTGGCAACATCTCTATCAGCAAGAAACACAGTACGAGGTCGATTGCCTTGGCAAGGACGCGCGGCAGAATGCCTGCGGTTATCTCCTCTTTACCCATCAGCAATAGTAACAAATAAGCGCTTGAATTTTCAATAAATTATATAAACATCTGTCGCCGCGGCTATAGATTTTTATTGTAGTTGAAAAAAATAACTTGCGCTGCAAGCCCAAATATAGTAAAATTGGTATTCTATTGTGGACTCCGATAAGCAGACGGGGGATTTCATAAGCGATATTACTGGGAGACAGCACTAAGAAATGGATACTTATAGCGGCATAAATCTGACACCGAACGGCCTTAAAGTTCTTCAAAAACGGTATCTTAAGAAAAATGAATATGGCGCTGCCAGCGAATCTCCCGACGACCTTATCAGAAGGGTGGCAAAGGCAATTGCCGCGGCAGACCTCAGCTATGGGAAGAGTTTTACAGATCT
>JADFXZ010000123.1 GCA_015233265.1 Nitrospirota bacterium | reverse complement strand
TAGGTATTTTTTTAGAGAACTTCTTGTCTCTTTTTTTCTCAGTATGACCGCCTTTAATATGATACTGATGATGGAGCGCATACTGAAGTTCAGTATGCTGCTTTCGGGGGTAGGGGCGTCGGCCTATGATTTTCTCAAGATCATTCTGTTAGTTCAGCCGCAGCTTTTTGCGCTTACCATACCGATGTCTCTAATGACTGCCGTGCTCTTTACTTATGGCAGACTCAACGCGGACAATGAGATTATTGTCTTAAAGTCTGCCGGTGTGTCTTTTGCCGCATTGGCAAAGCCAGTGTTTTTTTTCGGATTTCTGTGTTTTTGCGCCTCGGCGTTCAATAGTTTTTATCTTGGCCCGGCAACTTCCACATCACTCAGAAAAAATGTCACAAACATTATTATCAACAAATCCCCAATGGCAATCAAAGAGGGGGTGTTTTATACGCTGTTTAAGAATGTCGTTGTCTTAGTCAGGGAAAAACCCTCTGAACGAGCGATTAAAGACGTTTTTATCTATGACAAGCGTGATGAGAACAGACACTGGACAATCTTCGCCAAAGAGGGCAACATAAATGTCTATGGGGAGGGCGGCATTGAGTTCGTTCTGAGAAACGGGGAGGTATTTTTGCCGGATAACGAGACGGTTACAAAGATAGCGTTCGGCTCTTATAATATGATAATAAAATTCAATCCTGAGATTACGTCGCAGATAAGCGAACTGACGCCGTTTGAGGTGCTAAAGCGCACTAAGGAGACCAGCGGGGAGGAGCGCATCTCCGTGTTTTTAGAGTTTCACAGGCGACTGGCGCTGCCGCTTTTGGTGTTGGTTATAAGTTTTTTTGCCCCCGCGTTTGCAATGCTCTCGGCCAAGACCGGAAAACTTGGCGGCCTCAGCCTTGCAATGCTGGTGTTTTTGGCCTATTACAGCATGTTGATATATTTTGAGAAACTCGCCAGATCGGGTGGAATTTCACATATTGCAGCAGGATGGATTCCTTTTTCGGTCTTGCTTATCATATCGGTTTATGTCTTTAGAAGGGAAAACACGAGATGAACATAGTCGTTCGCCACTACATTAAGAGCCTAGCTTTGCATGTACTGGTAATATCTGTAGGATTTGCCATGGTAATGGGCACATTTGAGGTCATAGACAAGCTCGATAAGATTGTAAAGTTCTCCCCGTCGTTAAGCGATATGGCGAAGTTTTGGGCGTTTGTCACACCTAAGTATTTTAAATATCTCCTGCCTATGTCCATATTGATGGCAACGTTGATGGTCTTTGGGCAGGCCTCAAGATATAATGAATTAATAGCATATAAGGCGGCAGGCGGCAGGATAAAGCGGCTGTTCATTCCATTTATCGTAATAGCCGTGATGCTTACGTGTGTTGATTTTGCCGTTGACGAGTATGTATCGAGCCGTTTTAACCAGGAGGCCAACAATCTTATTTTTAAAATCAAAAACAATCGCAACAGGCTTCCCTACAAGACCCAGGACATCTGGTTTATGGAAAAAAAGGACATGATAGTAAACGCGAACTTTTACGTACCAGACCAGAAGACCCTCTTCTATGTGACGGCCTTTATAACAAAAGACGGCGGAATTACGGAGATAATCAAGGGCAGGATATGCGTATGGGATGGCAGCCGGTGGGTTATTCAGGACGGTACGCGCTACGGCATGGATAACCTCAGCGCTGAGCGATTTACGGCAATCCCGCTTGGGCAGTTCAGCGCCATTGACATATATGAAGAGAATGAACTGATAGCTGATGAGCTGCCGTTTTCTGAGCTGTACAAGTATAACAAGCGCCTGAAGGCCGCCGGATATAACAACCAGAGGAGCCTTGTGGATATGTACGCCAAACTTGCGTATCCATTTACGTGTCTGGTGATGATGCTCTTGGGGGTAGCGATCTCATCGCGGTTTAAGATGGGAAGCGGCCTGATAAACGCGGGAATTGCCATAGTGATAAGCCTTCTTTATTGGATAGCCTATGCGATGGCGATTTCGTTTGGATATTCGGGGACGTTTGGGGCATTTTTTGCCCCATGGATAATACCCTTAATGTTTGCCGCCGCAGGTTTTTATATGTATAAAGAAATGCCCGAGTAAAATGCCAAAATAGCCCTACAATTACTATTTCTAAAATAATTAAAGCAGATTACTCAACGAATATATCAGCGATATTAATATGAAGACCGTCGATGACATTAGAAGTAATACTACCGTGGCCTTCGGCATATGAAAACATCTTATACTTATCGCCGTCTATAGTAAATATCTCGATGGTTCTATATTCAGGAATGACAATCCAATACTCCGGCACACGGTATTTTTCGTAAATGGCGCGTTTTATGTCAGTATCTCGGCGGAATGTCCCCGTTGAGACAATTTCACATACCATATTGGGTACGATGCGTACCCAGTCTGTGATAACGGCAGGTCTGTTTTCTCTGCGAATAAATAGTAAATCAGGCTGAAAACGGTTCGTGCCGTCTTCAAATATCACATCAAGCGGAGAGAAATAAACTCGTCCTAGCCCTCTTTGTTCTGCATGGCTGTCAATTTTTCTAAATAGATTAGCACTGATTTCCTGATGTACCCACAAAGGGCTTGGCGTCACAACTTCCTCTCCGTTGATAATCTGTGTAAGATCAAAATCCTGTTCAATCGTGCCGTTCATGAATATATTATATCAGCTGTTGTAGTGTTTTGTCGAGAAGTGAAAACACCAATTTATTATCAATCAAAAAGTAAGTATTGTGTCCATGCAATTCAAACCGCGCTATTTATCAAGAACTATTACGGCAGCCCCCCAAACAAATAATTCGCGGGCCGGGCGTTGACAAACAACCTCACTGCTGTATATAATGGTAATATACATGGTTAGTTTTGCAGGGGTAGAAGGCTTTGACTGGGATTCTGGAAATAAAGACAAGAATTGGTCAAAACATGAGGTTCACTGGTTTGAATGTGAGGAGGTATTCTTTCATCGACCGTTAGTTGGTAAACATGATACTATTCATTCAGAGAGGGAAAGCAGATATGCTGTCTTAGGTAGAACGGCAGGAAACAGAGGGCTTGCTGTAGTATTCACAATTCGCGCTAAGAGGATAAGAATCATATCGGCAAGGGATATGAACAGGAAGGAGCGGAACATCTATGAAGAGCAAATTAAAAGAGATACCGGTTTTTAAATCAGAAGACGAGGAAAGAGAGTTCTGGGCTGACCACGATACGTCAGAATATTTTAATTATGATAAGGCAGAAGCGGCTATTTTCCCAAATCTGAAACCTTCTGTGAGATCTATTTCTATAAGATTGCCTGAAATGCTTATAGCGCAACTCAAAATGCTGGCAAATGAAAAAGATGTTCCTTATCAATCACTTATTAAGATATTCCTCGCCGAAAAAATAGAATCTAAAAAATAGAATCAGCGTTGCAGCCTCTATATGGATTTGTCGAGGATTAATTTGCGTCTAATCATGCATTGTCAGCTCTTTCTGCCTCAGGCTTTAGTCATAGGCCGTTGTATCACCCGTCAATCTGAGCCGTCGCCGATATAGATTTTTTCGCCCACTTTATGCTTTACTAATGCCCTTAGTAAATATGATTCGATTGGAGGCATGACCGCAACTATGCTTATAGTTCAGAAATATGGAGGCACCTCCGTTGGCACCAAAGAGAGGATTATGGCCGTGGCCCAACGGGCTGTCAATACAAAAAGGGAAGGCAACTCCGTCGTGCTTGTCGTCTCGGCAATGGCTGGCGAGACAGATAGGCTGATTCGAATGGCCACGGAGATGCACGACGCCCCGCCGGAGCGTGAGCTTGATATGCTGCTGTCAAGTGGCGAACGAGTAAGCGCCGCCTTGACCGCGATGGCCATCGAGGCCCTTGGGCAGCGCGCCGTGTCATTAACCGGACGGCAGGTGGGGATCATCACCGACTCCATGCACACGAAGGCTAAAATAGAACACGTCAAGGCAGAGCGCGTACAACTGGCCCTTAAGGCTGGCATGATTGCCGTAATTGCCGGGTTTCAGGGAGTAACCGGGGACTACTCAGACGTTACCACACTTGGCAGGGGCGGCTCAGACCTGACCGCCGTGGCAGTTGCCGCAGCACTGAAGGCCGACCTATGTGAGATATACACAGATGTGGACGGCGTCTATACGGCAGACCCCAATGTGGTGAAAAACGCCCGAAAGCTCGATAGAATTTGCTACGATGAGATGCTTGAACTGGCAAGCCTCGGGGCTAAGGTGCTGCAGAGCCGCTCCGTTGAGTTTGCAAGCAAGTACGAGGTGCCGCTTGTCGTGCGCTCAAGTTTCAGCACGGAGCAGGGTACACTTGTTACGAAGGAGGACACAGATATGGAAAACGTATTAGTCTCAGGGATTGCCTGCGACAAGAATCAGGTAAAACTTACGGCGCTGGGTGTGCCTGATAAACCCGGCATCGCGGCAATTATCTTTAAGGCCGTTGCGGACAAGGGCATCGTAGTGGATATGATAATTCAAAACGTCAGCGCTGATGGCCGCTTTGCCGATATATCGTTCACAGTTCCTAAGACAGACTCTAGGAGCGCGCTTGAGATAACAAAATCTGTGGCGGACTCACTCGGCGCCAGGACAGTTATCATGAAAGACGACATCGCAAAGATATCCATTGTTGGCGTGGGAATGAGGACGCACTCCGGATCTGCCGCAAAGATGTTTCAAACCCTTTCTGACAACAATATAAATATACTGATGATAGGCACGTCTGAGATAAAAATCTCCTGCGTCATCGAAGGCAAGTACAGCGAACTGGCTCAGCGGGAACTGCACGAGGCGTTTGAACTGGGGAAGACCGCCTGAGGTTTGTTTAAGAAAAGTACTGCCATGCGTACCTGATGGCAATAATAAAAAATATGCCGCAGAGAATAAGCTTAATAGCCCTCTCCGGCATGTGTTTTTGCACCCGCGCCCCTAAGTACATGCCAGCAAAGCCGCCCACTCCAAAGAGCAGCCCTAATGGCCAGTCCGGCGGGGCAGCCGCACCGTTTACAGGGATAAGGGCATAGAATAAAACCCCAAATATTGATGTAATAAATGTCCCCATCAGGGCAGGCCCGGCAACCGTGTATACAGGCAGTTTAAATAAAGTCACACAAAACGGGGCAATGATAGCCCCGCCGCCTATCCCGTATGTTCCCCCGATGATGCCCACAATAAAGGCCAGCGTAAACATGGAGATGGTGTTAAAGTGCAGTGTCTCGCCCCTAAAATCATACGACACACGCCGCAGCGTCATAGAGGCGTTTGATATGACAAAGGGGCCTGTGATTGAAGCAGGCTTAGCGGCTGAGCCGGCTTTTAAGCCCCCCATAAAGAGCCGCGTTCCGATATAAAAAAGCACGGCAGCAATAAACAGCTTGAAGCGCCCCGGCTCCGGCAGGTACTTTACTCTCAGATAGTAGCCTATGAAGACCCCGGGTATAGTGCCGATTATTATTATCCATGTGAGGGGCCAGACCATCTTGCCCTCTTTGATATATCGATAGACGCCGCCAGGGATTCCTACAACATTAAAGAGCAGATTTGTGGAATTTACGGCAGGTGCGGTAAAGTGAAGATAGCTCACCTGAAACGGCAGAATGAGAACCGCGCCGCTGACCCCGCCCATCGAGCAAAAAAACGATATGACAAAGGCAAAAACAGGTGGGATTAAAAGAGATGTCGTAACGCCTGACGCGGCAAATGTTATGTTTAGGAAATCCACTTCATAAACTCCAGTTCACCACGGCATAAACTCCTTCTGCAGTTTCATGAGCCTAAACCCAGATAGAAAACAGAAGACTGGGCGTCAATGCAATAGCCTCTTAATGAATCTATCGGCGCTTTTTAACTCTTCTTTGACAACGTTCACATTTCTAAGCAGTCCCCGATAATAACCGGCAATATGAAGGCTGTCATAGAGATTGCCGAACTCTCTCAAAAGTTTACCATTGTGAATGGACAGGTGTTTCTGCAGAGCAGCTCTATAGCCGTCCACTGATTTCGGTAGTTGTTTTTCTGTGAAGCCACGCTTTATCAGCGCTTCGTTAATTGCCTCCAGTATGGCAAGGTAGGCCGTCCCAAATGCTTCGCGAACAGGTTTCTTGTCAATATAAAAATCATCTTCAATGGATGCGGCTTTCAACAGCCCCTTGGCGTTTTCCATGTAGCGGAATGCTTCACCTTCTGGATGAGACTTAGCCATTTTTGATTATCTCCATGCCTAATTATAAACCTCTCAATTTATTCATGTCAACACTCATCTTTGACGCCCACCGGCTGAATCATCTATGGAAGCTGCTGCCTAAATATTTTTTTCTTTAATTATATGATTTTCTTGTTGACAAAAGAAAATGGTTGTGGTAGTATTCATATCTTTGAAGGTAGGTAGGTGATAGAAGGGTTGGAAAGCCCATGTTGCCAAAAAAGATGGTGATTTACAAAAGATTGTGGAGGGATATTGCCAACAATAGCACAGCTGGTAAGGAAGGGTAGAAAGGACGTAAC
>JADFXZ010000122.1:3740-6569 GCA_015233265.1 Nitrospirota bacterium | reverse complement strand
CAACACATAATATAACACTGATTCCCGGCGACGGCGTAGGACCTGAGATAACAGACGCGGTGGTGCGCGTAATAGCCGGTGCCGGAGTTACGGTAAACTGGGACATTCAGCACGCGGGGACAGATGTGTTTGAGGCCGAGGGGGATCCACTTCCCAAGCGTGTCACTGACAGCATAAAGAAAAATAAGGTCGCGCTCAAAGGGCCGGTAACAACTCCAGTGGGGAAGGGCTTTAGCAGTGTAAACGTAAGGCTTCGCCAGGAGCTTGACCTATACGCCTGCCTTCGTCCATGTAAGTCATATGTTGGGGCGCGCTCAGTGTATCCCAACGTTGACCTTGTCGTGGTACGGGAAAACACTGAGGACCTGTATGCAGGGATAGAGTTTCAAAAGGACAAGAAAGAGACGCTTGAGCTGATAGATTTTATCACATCTAAGACGAACAAGGCCATCCTCAGAGCCTCCGGCATTAGTATAAAGCCGATTTCAGTATTTGGTACGGAGAGGATAGTGCGCTTTGCCTTTGACTATCGGGTGAAAAATGGCAGAAAGAAGGTCACCTCAGTCCACAAGGCAAACATAATGAAGCACTCAGACGGGCTGTTTCTAGAGGTGGCTAACGAAGTGTCAAAGTCATATCCCGGCATTGCCTACGAAGACAGAATCATAGATAACATGTGCATGCAGCTGGTGCAAAAACCGGAGCTGTATGATGTGCTGGTGCTGCCGAATCTCTACGGCGACATCGTGTCCGACCTTGCCGCCGGGCTGATAGGAGGGCTGGGATTAGCCCCCGGGGCAAATATAGGCGGCGAGATGGCGGTCTTTGAAGCCACCCACGGCAGCGCGCCAAAGTATAAGGGGCTAAACAAGGTAAACCCGATGGCAATGATGCTCTCAGCGATAATGATGCTCAACTACATAGGGGAACGCGACGCGGCAACACGTCTGGACAATGCAATCGCCTCAATTATAAAGGAAGGTAAGCACGTAACGTATGATATGAAACCCACCCCTGATGACCCGACGGCGGTTGGGACGAGTGAGGTTGCGGATGAGATAGTGAGACGCTTGAAGGGGTGAACAACGCAATGATGGTCAGAATGATGCTTTGTGGCTGGATTTGCAGCCTAATGCAATGAGTGGCGAATTCAACAAATACTCAAGAAATTGCGGCGAAATAAAGGGCGATGTATCACCTTTATATCCTTTTTTCTGGCTTGGTAAATGGGGGGTCAGCTGGAATGAGAGCCGCGTCAGAAGATGCAGTCATGCTCAAGGCTTGTTTGTTATAAATAGAAGTGCGGGCAAAGGATTCTATCCTTATGTAGGCATCATTATGCCATTGTTTTCATGTACTGATGGCTACATAAAAGAAAAACTTCTTGATATTACAAATGAGCTAAAGCGGTTGTTAAATACAGCGGAGGTGGACAATTCCATTTTGAAAGGTAATTATCTAAAGCATAAGGCTAACCGAATTCTTAATAAATTTCCAATGTTAGACCTGCTTCAAGGCAAATTTGGGGTTGATTCTGGTTTTGTGTCTGTTTCACTCTCAGAGCGTCTTTATGGATGGGTTAAAGATAGCTTTCCCATGATAAGTGAACTAACAGACAACGATTCAGGATTACCCGTTGAAGGTGTAAAGCTTAAGAACATCGAATGGGATTCAGTTTTTGACTATGTGAGTTGGAAAAATAGCTTGACTAATCATTATGATAGTAGTATCTCCGATTTTACCTTTGGTGTTTTTATGGATAATATCGTGATTAAGGAAGGCAGAGCCAGATCAAATGAAAGAGAATACTGTTTATCAAAGCCCAGTAATGGATTCCTAAAATGCTTTGAGCTGAGGAGTGATTTTAAACCTAGCACAATAAGTGTCAGGTTTTCACAACTACAAGGAAATAAAGAGTATATGCATGGATGGATAGATTTCATCGTAGACATTGACAATAAACATCTTACTATAAATTGTTCAGAGGTCTTTTCCCCATTCAATATGCTTGTTAAATGGATAGTTGCAATAGAGGAAATGAACATACCAATATCCATTACTATTGATGAAGAGGGGAGTGAAAAGGTTTTGAGCGCATACCCTTCGGGTGATGCCGATTATGTGTATCTTGTTATCAAAAATCCTTATGAATCTGATGATATAGAAGTATTTACTGATGCAGTCGTCAGCAGAAAGTTTTTTGTAAAGGAAATTAAGGAAAAACTACGTCAATTTATTGATACCGAATATAAATCTAAATTCTGGTCTGGTTCTGAAGATAGATTTGGTACTGATCTTAACAATCTGACATTTTAGTTAAATGATTTTATTATATATAATACGCACATCATAAGGTAATTCAATATGAAAGATATAATCATAGATAATCCGCAGAGATAGACGAAAGTTCATGGTCAGTTATATACTCAACCGAAAGTCGTCCGTTCGACAAATCAGAAACATGGAAATTTGCCGTAAAGGTTATATATCAGTATGGTGATGAGGTGTTAATAAAGCTTTATGATGTCTAATCACAGTTTTAATTTTTTGGGATATTGTTGTATTAAGCTGTAATTTCAACCACTCCTACACACGTTTGTCTTAATTTTACGGAATTTAATGACAGTATGTATGTTATACTTACACACACCAGCGGAGGGACACAACTATGTATAAACTCGATGACAGGACTATGAAAGGTAAGACTGATGGGTCGAAGACTGTTTTGGTTATCGATGATGATGAGGCTATCCGGATTTTGATTCGTAATATTCTGGAGCCAGACTATCTTGTCTTTGAGGCGGCTGACGCTGTCAGCGCCATTACGCA
>JADFXZ010000122.1:557-3618 GCA_015233265.1 Nitrospirota bacterium | reverse complement strand
AGACATTCAGGGAGAATGCTGATGATTTCATCGGAAAGCCCATCAACCGGAGGCTCTTTAGGTATGCCGTCAGTGAGGCCATTCAAAAGAGAGAGACACAGCGGCAGTTGCAGGAGGCCGTTACAAAAGCTCAAATCGAGGAATCGAAAAATCTGTTAATCTCCATGGCAAGCCACGAACTCCATACCCCGCTCATTCCCCTTATCGGACTCTGCAGCGCCCTCTTTAAGCGTAACGAAGAGGATAACCTGGATAAGGATGTGCTTTCTGACGGCCTAATGCGCATCGTCGCGGCGGCCAGACGATTAAATGAAATCATCGGGGACATCTTAGAAGTAACCTCCATGAAAAGAAGCGACCTTCCACCTCAGGAGCAAATTACTGACATCCGAGAAATGCTCGAAGCCATCAGTCAAGAATACGCTCAAGCGGCTGCGGCAAAGGGGTTGAACATATTTGTTACAGTGCCGCTAGACGCACACTTCCTCTATGTCGATGGTAAGAGACTACGTCAGGTCATGCGCCTGATTGTCGATAACGCTGTAAAATTCACTGAATTCGGCGAGGTAGAAATCGGCTTTAAAGTCGAAGAGGAGGCAGTCTTACTCTTTGTCCGCGACACTGGCGCTGGGATTTTGCCTGAATTTCAAGAGCGTCTGTTCGACGCGTTTGAAAAGGCGGAGATGAAAAGCGGTATGTCACCCGGGCTCGGCGTGGGGCTATACCTATGCCGCCGTATCGTAGAATCAATGCTTGGCGGGGCTATCTCGGTTGATAGTACGTTGCTGCGTGGAAGCCAATTCACAATCAGGCTTCCAAATACGCTGACCGAATAACGGGCTGATTATGTCAAAAAAAGTAATACTCTTTGCTGCTTTATTTATTTTGATAAACGCTGCCACTGCCGTTAGGGTTTACTACGGTGCTGCATACCGTGAAGATTATGAACTTGCCGCACGACAAAACAATATGCAAATCATTTGCGCCAATGGAAACGTATACGGGGATTTATGGATAAATTGAAAAAAAACGCCCGTGATAAACAAAAATCAAGCCTGAAATCAGGCCAGAAATTAGGACAATTCCGTTTTTCTTATCGGAATTATTCACTTCAGCCTGCGGTCAAGCGGTAAGTATTATTGTGCAGCCTCCCTCATCTCAGTTTAGTCACTGAAGACTTCATTACAGAACGGACAGAATTTCCAGTTGAGATTCCTTGGGTTAAAGCATTTAGGGCATTTATGCCTCAACGAATGACCGCAAAACGGGCAGAATACGTAATCGGCACTCAGCGGCAGCATACATTTCTGACAAAGCACCATCTCCCTGTTTGATATATTAGACGTTACCCTCATTACCTCTTCGATGGTTGTTATCCCCTGCAGGGTCTTTCTGAGGCCATCCTCAATAGCTGAGGTCGTCCCTGCCTCTGTGGCGGCCAGATTTATGTCTGATTCACTGCCATCTTCATAGATGAGTTTTCTTACTTTTGGTGAGGCTGGAATGATTTCATAAATCCCTATGCGTCCTTTATAGCCGCGCCCGCCGCAGTCATCGCATCCTTTTGCCTTATAGAACGTCACACCGATGTCCATTTGCTCCCCTTTCAGACCTAACAGTATAAGCTCTTCCATGGAGGGTGTATAGGCCTGTTTGCATGAGTCGCAAAGTTTTCTGACAAGCCGCTGGGCAATTATCCCGTTTAAAGATGATGCAATAAAGTGGGCCCTGATATTCATACCCTTGAGCCTGGTAATGGCGGCAACGGCGGTGGTCGTATGCAGTGTGCTTATCACAAGATGCCCCGTGATGGAGGCCTGAACGGCTATCTCGGCGGTCTCGGGGTCGCGCATCTCGCCTACCATTATGATGTCAGGGTCTTGTCTAAGTACAGAGCGCAGGGCGGCGGCAAAGCTGAGGCCTGCCTTGTCGTTTATATTGACCTGAGTAGCGCCCTTGAGGTTATACTCCACAGGGTCTTCAATTGTGATGACATTGCTTCTTTCGTTCATCAGGTGATTTAGCGATGAGTACAGCGTAGTGCTTTTGCCGCTTCCTGTTGGGCCGGTAACGATGACAAGCCCCTGCGGCTTTTCTATCATCTCAAGCACCATCTGATAGTCCTTGTCGTTTAATCCTATCTCAGTCAACGCTAAATTCGACGCGGTCGGGTCAAGCACCCTGATAACTATCTTCTCACCAAACTGTGTGGGCAGTGTAGATACCCTGAGGTCAACCCCCTTGTTGTCGAGTTTAATTTTTATCCCGCCGTCCTGAGGGATTCTCCTTTCGGATATATCGAGCTTAGCCATAACCTTTATTCTTGAAACAACCGGGGGAGCGAAGGTCTTTGAAAGCTGTGTGAGGTTGGACATTATACCATCGACACGCAGTCGTATGATAAAGGCGTTTTCGTGAGGCTCCATGTGTATGTCGCTTGCCTTAGACTTGAGGGCGCTGAAGATTATCTTATTGACAAGTTGAATAACCGGAGGGGATTCACTGTCTTTAAGTATTTTATTTGCCTCACTGTAAACGTCTATTCGTTCAGTTTTAATGTCGAGCTTATTATCTAAGTGGTCTTGGTCGTCGAAGAGTTCCTTAAGGCGGTCAAAGGCGTCAATTTGTGTTGTGCCGGTGGTTCTGTCTAAAGCGATTTCGGCATAATTTCGGCGAATGGCATTTTCTATCTCAGTCGGAGTGGATATAACGATGTCAACGTCTTTGTTGAGCAGGTACTTGACTTCCCTGATGGCGTCGATGTCCATGGGGTTTGCCATGGCTATCTCCACCACGCGGTTTGTGGCGTTCAGTGGGACAAGCACATATTTAAGTGCGACGTCCTTATCTATCAATTTGGCCGCTTCAGATTGAGCGCTTGCAAATGTAAGGTCAATGTATGGCATATTGAGCTGTGACGACAGCCCGCGTGCAATCTCTACCTCTGTTGCGTACTTGAGCTGGACGATAATGTCGCCAAGTTTTTTCTTGCTTGTCTTTTGTTTTTTAAGACATGCCTCAAGCTCCTCGGACTTTAGTGTACCGGCCTCGACAAGAATCT
>JADFXZ010000122.1:0-524 GCA_015233265.1 Nitrospirota bacterium | reverse complement strand
TGTCTTATAGTAATAGCTCTGAATTGCCCTCCTGATCTCAGTCAATGTTGAAACTACGGGCTTGACCTTTTTCCCTGTCACGAACTCTATATCTCTGACAGCCCCAAGGTCAAGCGGATCTGACATTGCTAAAACAAGGCGATTATCAATAAAATTGACGGGCAGTACAAGGTGCTTCTCAGCAAGTTTCAACGGCACTGCCTTGATGGCTTCTGCCGCTATAGTGGTTTTCTGAAGCTCTACATACTCAAGGCCCATGTTATTGGCAAGTGTGTGAACTATTTCCATTTCCGAAGTAAACCCAAGGTCAATAAGCACCTTACCAAGTTTACTGCCTGTGCGCTTTTGCTCTGAGAGGGCGGCATCAAGCTCCTGTTCTTTAATTACCCCAGCCTCAAGCAAGGCTGTACCAAGTCTCTTTATATTAGCAGCTTCCGGCCTGATCCTTTTCGTTGCCACAACTATCACCTCCGGTTGACATAACCACTATTACATTATACATATTACGGAAGTTTATTACAAAT
>JADFXZ010000039.1 GCA_015233265.1 Nitrospirota bacterium | reverse complement strand
AAAACACCGCCGCGATATTCGATGAGGCAAAGCGCCTTGGCGCCGATGTGCTTATCCTGATTGAGGGTTCTAAGAAAGACGAGAATAAGGATGAGGACAAATATCTGAAACAGAGCGTCTTCTGGGTCTCTGACCGTAAAGAAGTGTCTAGCGACACAATCTCGATTTCAGAGGCATTCCTGCAGAATGTCCTTGCCGCGGCAGACATATTCCTCTCAGTGATGAACGACCCGGTTCTGTCGTATCGTATGCCCGTTGGGTATGACCTCATGGCCATTGGCAATCTCGAAGGCGGCAAGAATGTCGACATTATATTCAGCACAGGGTCTGACCTGGCCGTTTACAAGCCCGGCGTAGATATGAACAAGATAATGTCACTTAAGGGCGACAAGATGAGCGATAACGTATATATAGATGTGATGGATATTAACAAAGACGGCAAGGATGAGATAATCGTAACGGCTATGGCATATGACGGCGCAAGGGCCTTTATCTATGGCGTAGAGGGCGGGGTACTCAAGGAGTTGTGGAAGGCCAAGGGGTTTTTAAGGGTTTATAACAATAAACTCCTGTTTCAGCGTTATGCCTCAAATGAAGGACAAGTTGGCAGCGTTTCCTACATAGTTTGGGACGGCGCTTCTTTTAAGGAAGAGGGACAGTTAAAACTGCCGCCAGGAATTAATCTCTATGATTTTGTTTACCTCTCCCCAGAGGCGCAAGACCCTAAATCCGCACCCGTGATGTTATATTACGACAATGCCAACCACCTTGTCGTGAAGAACTCGGCAGGGAGCCGCCTCTGGCGGGCTAAGGGCAACATGGGCGGCTTTTTGCGGGAGTACAAGATACCTGGCCCGTTTATTATGATAGAAGGAGGGGCATGGCACATAAGCGACAAGATGTACTTATTTCACAATAAAGGCATCGCCATCAGACGAGTCCCGCTTGCTTTGACCTCATCGTCATTGGGTTATAAGAATTCATATATAATGAGCTATGGCTTTAACGGCATATCAGTCGAAGAGAACACAGTTGTCGGCGCGGTACCAGGCAATATTATCGACTATGCGATATACAAAGACAGGATATATGTGTTAGCAAGGCCGATGCTGGGGCTTAATTTTGCCGGTATGCTCAAGGGAGACAACCCCCTTACAACCAGCCTGTTTATATATAAAATATTATAGAGCCGACACAATTGGAGGCGTAATTGACAGACCATACCAACCCCAAGCATGTGGGTATAATAATGGACGGCAATGGACGGTGGGCTAATCAGCGCGGTATGCCGCGCGTTGAAGGACACCGCAAGGGTGCCAACAGGACAAAAGAGATAATTGAGGCCGCGGCGGACATTGGCATTAAAACCCTTACGCTGTATGCCTTTTCGATAGAGAACTGGAAGAGGCCGCACGACGAGGTCATAACCCTGATGGACCTGCTTGATTTTTATCTGAAGACAGAAATCGAAGATTTATTAAACAAGGGACTGGTCTTTAAGGTCATCGGCAACAAGGAAAAGCTCCCCGACAATATACAATATCTGGTGGAAGAGGCAGAGCGCATAACGAGCGGAAACTCAGGGATGAACCTGATGATGGCAATCAGCTACGGCGGCAGGGATGAGATAGTCAGGGCGCTCAGGAGGTTTATCGAAAAGGGCGGGGACATGGATGATGTAAATGAGGAGTCCTTCGAGGCAAACCTCGACACTGGAGGCGTTACGCCTGTGGATTTAATAATCAGAACGGGCGGCGAAAAGAGAATAAGCAATTTTCTGGTCTGGCAGGCCGCATATGCCGAGCTGTTTTTCACCGACACGCTCTGGCCGGATTTTACGAAAGAGGAATTCATGTATGCCATCGAAGACTACAAGCTCAGGCAGCGCCGCTTTGGTATGATTCCCGATAAGGCGCAAACATAACGCGATGCTAAAACGGCTTGTCGTTGCAGCAATACTATTGCCGCTTATCTATGGCTACATCATGTACCTGCCAAGCTACTACTTTCTGATACTGATATTATTTGCGGCATTTATGTGCATGGAGGAATTTCTCTCTATGTACGGCATAAAAGGGCTGCCGCGTCATGCGCTCTCTTTGGTCGGACTACTTCCCCTGTATATGACATACGCCATTAATGAGATACCGGCCTATGTGTTTGCCGCGATATTCATGGGTGGCGCCACAATACGGCTGTTTAGCCGCAGAGGGCCAGAGCGCGCCCTGTTCGATATAGCCCCGTTTCTGACTGGTCTGTTATATATCTCTGTGTCTCTGAGTTATTTTATCAAGCTTAGGGCAATTGGCCCGGAGGTTGTCATGTTTTTAATGCTGGTAATATGGGGGGCAGACAGCGCCGCTCTATACGTTGGCAAGTATTTAGGACGGAGAAAACTCTATGAAAGAATCAGCCCGAATAAGACCGTCGAGGGGGCAGTGGCAGCACTTATTGGCGGGGCCGCAACGGCCGTAATACTAAAGATTGGCTAGAAATTCAGAATGGATTACCTGACGGCGGCGGCAATAGGCATAACGGTAGGGGGGTTTGGTATCATAGGAGACCTTATAGGGTCAATGTTCAAAAGGGAGCGAAGCATCAAGGACTCTGGGAGCTTTCTGCCCGGGCATGGCGGGATGCTTGACAAGGTGGATGGGATGCTTATCGCTGCGCCGGTGTTGTATTTTATTTTACTATTTATAAAGAGACATCATGGTTAGTGGCGGCGTAAAAAATATAACCCTATTAGGCTGCACTGGCTCGATAGGTCGCAGCGCGCTTGAGGTTGTCAGAAACTCTGGCGGCAGATTCAAGGTAGTCTGCCTTGCCGCCAACAAGAGTGTCGGGCTCATAAAGCAGCAAATCCTTGACTTCAGACCTGAAATAGTGGCGGTTGCGGACGAGGCAAGCGCTGCGCAACTCAGGCAGTGGGTCAAAGCTGAGGGCGTTGCCACCATCAGAATACTCAGTAAAGAGGAGGGTGTGTGCGAGGCGGCCTCCTATGAAAAGTCTGACTTTGTCATCTCTGCAATCGTCGGGGCTTCGGGCCTAAGGCCGACACTTGCCGCAATAAGGGCTGGTAAAGACATCGGGCTGGCCAATAAAGAGACCCTCGTTATGGCCGGTACCGTGGTAATGGAGGAGGCCAGAAGATATAACGTAAAGATGCTGCCCGTAGATAGCGAACACAGCGCCATATTCCAGTGCCTCGATGGCCGTGCGCAATCCCATATCAGAAGGCTCATTCTTACGGCCTCTGGGGGACCATTTTTTGGCAAAGGCAAACACGAGCTGAAAAATGTCACAGCCGATGATGCCCTCAAGCATCCCAACTGGAGCATGGGAAATAAGATAACCGTAGATAGCGCAACACTGATGAACAAGGGCCTTGAGGTAATAGAAGCGCACCATTTGTTTGGAATTTCACCAGCTTGCGTAGACGTACTTATTCATCCGCAGAGCATCGTACACTCACTTGTGGAGCTGATTGACGGCAGCCTGCTTGGGCAGCTGTCTGTCCCTGATATGAAAGGGCCGATCGCCTACGCTCTGGCATATCCGGACAGGCTTGATGGCGTGATAAAGAGACTGCACCTTGAGGAAATCTCCACCTTGACGTTTCATAAGCCGGATACCGAGGCCTTTCCGTGCCTTAGGCTTGCATATGAGGCGCTAAGGGTGGGCGGCACAATGCCGGCGGCTCTAAATGCGGCAAACGAAGGGCTGGTGTGGTTGTTCTGAAACGGTATTATTAATTTTACACAAATACCTGTTATTATAGAAGAGGTAATGATGAGACACATTGTAACTGCGGCAAGTCTTGACGCGGTCTTTGAGGCGGATGCATGGGCAAGACTCACGGCAAGTGAAATTGCAAAAGAAAACAGCGGCGGGGGTAAGTAGAATATGACAATAGTATACGCGGTACTGCTTTTGGGGGCGCTGATATTTGTGCACGAACTTGGGCACTTTATCTTTGCCAAGGCGGTGGGGATAAAGGTGACGAAATTTTCTCTGGGAATAGGCCCGAAACTCATAGGCAGGAAATACGGCGACACAGAGTACATGCTGTCAGCCTTTTTCGTAGGCGGCTATGTGAAGATGCACGGCGATGAGATGGCAGATGCCGAGGGCGCTCAGGAAATAGAGGAAACAGACAGGGCATTTTTTGCCCAGCCCATCTATAAGAGGGCTTTAGTGGTTGCAGCGGGGTCGGTATTTAACATATTATTTGCGGTATTTCTCTTCAGCTTAATATTCCTGACAGGTGTGCCGCGGTATCTTTCGGTAATTGGAGAAGTGGCAAAGGACTCACCGGCACTGCGCGCGGGGCTGAAAGCTGGAGACACTATTACGCAAATAGGCTCAACACAGATACAGTACTGGGAGGAGATGACAGAAATCATCCACGAAAACCCCGGCAAACCCCTCACTTTTGCTGTTAAGGGGACAAACGGCATAAGCAGGTCACTGACCATAACTCCGGAATCTAAGTCATCAAAAAACCTCTTCGGCGAAGAGACTCACTTGGGGCTGATTGGAATCTCACCAAGCGGAGACTCCAACAAGGTAGCCTACGGCGTCTTTGACTCGGTTGTCATGGGATTTAAAAAGACATGGGAAGTAATTGTGCTTCTGTTGCTTTCCATTGTGAAGCTCTTCCAGCACGTCATCCCTGCAAACACCATAGGCGGCCCGATTATGATATTTCAAATGGCCGCTAAGCAGTCATCGGGGGGCTTTTTGAGCTTTATCATGTTTATGGCCGTAATCAGCATTAATCTAGGCGTGTTTAATCTGTTTCCTATACCAATACTGGACGGCGGACACATGGTCTATCTGGCTATCGAGGCGGTCAGAAAAAAACCGCTCAGTCAGCAGGCCATTGCTATATCGCAAAAGGTGGGGCTGGCGCTCTTACTGATGCTGATGGCCTTTGCGATGTATAACGATGTAGTACGTATATTTACGGGAGAGAAACTGCCCTAATAATTTGGTCTGATAAATTTGGAGGACTATGCCAGATACAATTGACATAAGGGTATACTACGAGGACACGGACTGCGGCGGCGTTGTGTACTACGGCAAGTACCTTGCCTTTTTGGAGAGGGCAAGGACAGATTTCATGGAAAAAAGGGGGATAAATATCCTCAAGCTGATGAACGAGGGGACATATTTCGTTGTTGTAAGCGTAGAGATAAGGTATCACAAACCGGCCAGATACTCTGACATTATAACCATCCAGACGGAAATTGAGGAAATATCGCCGGCTACGATAACATTCGCACATAAATTTTATCTAAAGGACACCCAGACAAAGATAGCAACTGCGAAGTCAAGGCTGGCAACTGTCGGTTTTCAGTCTGACAAAACAGACATCAAGCCAAAGAAGATATCCAAAGACCTGATTGAAGCACTCAAGACTGAGGCATTGTTATGATGAGACTGACGGACATTCAACTTGAATTTCTCGAATTACTTACCTTTTTCACGACTATAATGCTATGAATGCAGTAGACGAACTATTAGCAAGAATCTCCGTCGTACGCGGAGAGTTGCATGACCGGTTTACGGTCAGGCGTATAGGCATATTCGGCTCATATGTCAGAGGCAGTCAACGGCCTGACAGCGATATAGATGTTATCGTTGTGCTTGAAAAACCTACCTTTGATAATTTCATGGAGCTGAAGTTCCGCCTTGAAGAGCTACTTGGACGACCTATTGATTTGGTTATTGCCGATACGGTCAAACCCCGAATACAACCAGTTATTGAGCGGGAAGCTGTGTATGTCTAGGGACTATCGGTTATATTTAGAAGATATCCTTGAAGCAATAAGACGTATTAAACAGTATACAAACGCAACGGACTATGAGACTTTCTATAATGACACAAAAACGCAGGATGCTGTAGTGCGAAACCTTGAAATCATCGGTGAAGCAGCCGGGCGGTTGCCTCAATCATGCCTTCTTGACGCTGCCGAAATACAATGGCGCAAAATCGTTGGCCTTGGCAACATCCTCACACATGAATATTTCGGGGTTTCTTTTCCAATCATTTGGGATATTGTTCAAACCAAGCTCGATACATTGGAGGCAACATGCCGCTTACTCCTTGACAAAGGGGAAAAGGAGGCAGGCTGAAGCATCTATTATGGTAGTGAGAAATATACATAAAAGACTGATAACGCGCCTGTTCCTGGGCTGGATAGCCTTGTCTGTTGTGTTGGGGATAGCGGCGTTTTTCATCAAGCTAGAGCAGATTGACGATCTCGTCCAGGACCTTGCCATAGCTGAATCTAAGCAGATACTAAAAGACAAACGGTATTTTTCGCCAAACCTATCCGAACAAGAGCATAGAATACTGACCGAAAGACTCAATAATCATATCGAAAACGGCAACTTCACTGTCCTGGAACTCTACGACGCCGAGGTCAAAAAACTCTTTGAAGTCGATTCCAAAAATGCCGACGCGATGGATGCGCACGATAACTACATCGAACCGAAAGAGAAGCTCGGTAAAGCCAACGACTCTATGTTTACTGACAATATCACTTACGAAAGGTTTTTCGTACATGGTCGCGTATTCTTACAGTACGTTGTGCCGCTTTTTGACGGGAGTCACAAGAAATACGGTTATTTAGAAGGTGTGTATCGCGCGGATGACCATATAATGGAAGATATTTGGAATATTGTCATAGAATCTTTGCTGTTAGTAGTAGCCTCGGTTTTTGCAACGGCGATACTATTTTATCCAATTGTCATGGCGATGAACAAGGATTTAATAAAGCTAACCGGAGATCTTTCTGATGCCAATATCGGGATGCTTGAGTCACTTGGCAGCGCTATCGCAAAAAGGGACAGTGACACAAGCAGCCACAACTACCGGGTTACAATATATGCGGTCACGCTTGCTGAGGAGTTGGGCTTAGAAGTGGAAGAGATGCGGAGACTGATAAAAGGCTCGTTTCTACACGACATAGGGAAAATAGGGATATCGGACAATATCTTACTGAAACCAGGCAAGCTCACAGATGAGGAGTTTGAGCAGATGAAGAGTCATGTTACTCACGGCTCTGATATAGTGGGAAAATACGCGTGGCTCAAAGACGCGGTAGACGTGGTGGCAAATCATCATGAGAAATATGACGGAAGCGGCTATTTAGAGAGTCTCAGGGGGGAAGATATCCCTTATAACGCGAGGATATTTGCGATAGCCGACGTATTTGACGCCCTAACGTCAAAACGCCCATATAAAGAACCGTTTTCTTATGAGAAAACCATTGAAATATTGACTGAAAGTTCCGGGAAACACTTTGACCCTAAGATATTAGAAGTCTTCATAGACTTGTCTGAGCAATTATACGACAAGGTACGCAAATCCGAAGACGAAGTCCTCGAGAAAATCATGCACGACCTCGTGCGCAAGTTTTTTTATACTATGAATCATTCTTAAAGTTAAGCCTCAACGGTTGCTTCAGCAGGGCAAACGCATTTGAAATAATATCATAACGTGTTCTATAGATGTAAGAATACTTGAATCATCCTGAGCTTGTCGAAGGATACTCCTTTATATCTCATATCGGCATACATCGGAAATCCTTCGACAAGCTCCGAATGATTCTTCTTAGACAGCTCAGGTAGATTCCCACTGTCGCTCGAATCCAGATGTGGAAATCTCTAATGCGTTTGCCATGTTTACACTGACCACAATTTTTTTCTTTAAACAGAAATCATTTCCCAAGCTAATAGAAAGTGATGCTTTAAATCAGTGGAAAAAAAAATATGGTGTATGTTAATATTAAATAGTGTGTGCCTATGGCAAGGCTGAAAAGGCATTTTGTTGAGACAGGAGGGGCAAATATATGGATTTCTGGCAGAGCATGATAAGGTCAATTAAAGACATGATTAAAACAATGGTATTGTCACCAGCAGTTGGCAGGCCGCTCTTACACGCAGCATCGGCTCTGGTAATCTTGGTCGCAGCAGGGTTTGCATTCGGTGCCACCACTAATTATAATTGTGGCTATACATGGACGGAACAACAGAATGCTGGTCAGCGATATTGGTGGAAAGTCGCGGCCTCTAACGACGGCGTACACCTTGCCGCGCTTGAGTATAATGGGTACATCTATACATCAGACGACAACGGCACTCACTGGTATCAGCAGAAAGACAGCGGGCAGAGGGCGTGGTACTCGATAGCGTCATCATCTACCGGACAATACCTTGCCGCCGTGGAAAATGCCCCTAACGGATTTGTTTACACATCCTCGAATTACGGCGACAACTGGACTCAGACGCACGCAATGAGTTCTAACTGGATGACGATAGCAATGTCTAAAGACGGGAGCATTCTGTACGCCGGGGATTATACAGGCCGTCTCTCAATATACAAATCGATGAATAACGGTCTTTCCTGGCAGTGGCGTTCTACAACTCAGGATTCCGAGACCCCTACATTCAACAATGCGGGCATAGGGTATTTTTATACGATAGCCACGTCTGATGATGGACTAAATGTTGCTGTCGGGCCATCAAATGCCGATATTTATACGTCGACAGACAATGCCACAGCGTGGAAAGATCAATCGAACTCTGGCTCGAAATTCTGGTGGAGTATCGCATCGTCGTGGGATGGGACAAAATTAGCCGCGGTAGAAGGTTATGGGGGATATATTTATACATCGACTGACTCCGGCGGCACATGGAAGATGCAAACCGGCGCGGGCAGCCAGAACTGGACTTCTATATCGTCTGGTCCATTAGGATATGTTTTGGCCGCTACAAGTTTTGGCAACGATGGATATATTTATACATCACAGAATTCCGGGGATAACTGGACACAGGAAACCACGGTAGGAAGCAGACTTTGGACATCGGCGGCAGTTTCCTCAGGTGGAGATAAAATAGCCGCCACTGTCTTTGGTGGATATATATATACGGCCGCCCGCCCCGTATATAACGTACTTGTAACCTTAGCTGGCACGGGAACGGGCACGGTAGTGTCAACTTCCGGCCCAATAACATGGGATAATGTCACTAATATCGGCACGGCTCATTATACCTGCCCGCAATACATAACCCTGATAGCGCAACCGGCTATTGGCGATAGTTTTTCAGGCTGGACAGGATGCGACTCCACAAGCGGCGCTCAGTGTACCGTGATTATGACGTCACTTAAGAATATTTCCGCCACATTTGGTATGCCGCTTACTGACCATACGCTTGCTGTAACCACAGTTGGAAACGGTGGGACGATTACAAGCAGCCCCTCTGGAATAACCTGCGGCTCTGGTGGGTCTTCGTGTAAAACCACATTTGCCGACAATATTACCGTAACCCTGACGGCGACATTGAATACAGGTTTTGCGTTTAATGGCTGGAGCGGATGTGACTCGTCAAACAGCACACAGTGTACTATATTAATGTCAAAGGATAAGTCTGTTTCAGCTTCGTTTGTTGGAATCCCCAGGTCAATAGTTGTAAACAAAATTGGAAACGGCACGGTAGTCAGCTCTCCGGCCGGGATATACTGCGGCCCGACATGTTCGGCCAATTATGTCGACAATACTACGATAGTCCTTACGGCAACAGGCGACCCCGGTTATGGTTTTTTGAGCTGGACAGGCTGCAAGTCATCCATCGCCGAACAATGCACCGTCTTACTGTCGTCGGACAATATTTCCCCCACAGTAACATTCTCAACCAATGACACAATCATATACAACAATGCCCTAACCTCCCTCAATAGCGTTTACTCAGCAATGAGTTCATTTTTCGGGACTCCGCTGGGAAGCATTCAGACAGCTACTACCTCAAGCGGCACAGTTTACGTCCAGTGGTACGTAAGCGGCACAGCGCTTCTGGCATTTTCGGACGGGTACATATACTACTACTATAATCAGATTTGGTATAACACCGGAATCACTTGGAAGCAAGACACTCTCACAGATTTACAAAAGGCCACCTATCAGATAACTCAGCTCTATAATCAATACCCAGCGAACTACGGCGCCAAAACCACTGCTGTAACGGCGTATATCGATGCCACCGGCAAGACATTCTACGTCCAGTGGTTTGCTAACTCGGGACTTTTGGCATGGTCGGACGGCTATATCTACTACTATACTAACACAAGGTGGGTCTACACGGGCATTAGCTGGAAATAGGGCTGCAGCTGGATTGCCGCAAACAGCGGCAATCCGGTCTCGTCAAATGCGTCTGCCACTGTGCAATCTGTTGCACTTTTACACAAAGAACTACTATAATCACAATTGGAATGCTTTCAAAAGTGCTTAGTGCCGCAATTGCCGGCGTAAACGCCCACTTGGTGGATGTCGAGGTGGATATTGCCTCAAAGGGGCTTCCTCATTTCTCCATCGTCGGCCTTCCTGATACGACCGTCAAAGAGAGTAAGGACAGGGTTAGGGCAGCTCTGAAGAACATTGGATTTTCTTTCCCGCTAAAACAGATAACTGTGAACATGGCCCCTGCGGATTTAAAAAAAGAAGGTTCCGCGTTTGATTTGCCTTTAGCGGTTGGGATTTTGGCCTCCGAGGGGGCGATACCTTCCGAGAAATTAAAAAATTTCCTCATCACCGGCGAACTCTCCCTCGATGGAAGCCTCAAACCCACAAGGGGCTGCCTCTCGATGGCGATAGCGGCAAGCAAGACCTCGCTGGAGGGCCTAATCCTGCCATACGAAAACGCCGCTGAGGCCTCAGTCGTAGAAGGCGTAAAGATATTCGGCCTGAAACGCCTGACCGACGTTATCGAATTTTTTAATAATGCCTCCAGCTTTACCCCTTTCATTACCGATGTATCGAAGGCTATGGCAGAGTCTTCGGTTTACGAAGAGGATTTTATGGACGTAAAAGGGCAGGAACACTCAAAGCGCGCCCTTGAGGTAGCCGCTGCCGGTGGACACAACATCCTGATGATAGGCCCGCCAGGCGCCGGTAAGACCATGCTTGCAAAGCGCACGGCGTCTATCTTACCGCCCATGACACTGGATGAGGCCATAGAGACAACCTCCATACACAGTGTTGCCGGGTTTCTCAAGACTGACATGGCTATCCTTGCAAAACGCCCCTTCAGATCTCCACATCATACTATCTCGGACATCGCCCTCATAGGCGGAGGGCAGATACCACGCCCTGGCGAGGTGTCACTGTCACATAACGGCGTTTTATTTCTTGACGAACTGCCGGAGTTTAAGCGAAATGTCCTTGAGGTACTAAGGCAGCCCATCGAAAATGCTGAGGTGACAATATCCAGGGCTGCGGCCTCTATTAACTATCCGGCGTCGTTTATGCTTATCGCCGCTATGAACCCATGCCCGTGCGGTTATTCAGGCGACAGCCGCCGCCCCTGCATCTGCTCACCATCTCAAATTCACAAGTACAGAAGCCGTGTCTCCGGGCCGCTGCTTGACCGCATCGATATACACGTAGACGTCCCCAATGTGCCGTACAAGGAGTTATCCTCGTCAACGTGCGGCGAATCATCGGAACAAATCCGGGAGCGCGTCAACAGGGCAAGGCAACGGCAGACCGAACGATTCAGTGAGCACTTCAAAAAGGATAAGATTTACTCAAACGGTCAGATGAAAACTAGGCATATCAAAAAATACTGCGCGCTGACACCTGAGGCCCAGCGTATCTTTGACCTTGCAATGGAGCGGCTTGGGCTTTCCGCGCGCGCATATTCAAGGATATTAAAGGTCTCAAGAACAATTGCAGACCTCGACGCCTCTGACACTATTACGCCTCGCCATATCTCAGAGGCCATTCAGTACAGGACGCTTGACCGGGCGGCGCTTTAACCGCGTCACTATGAAAAAATCTAAACCGATACAAACCGCTGCCCCCCCTCAACCCATTATTAACCCTTTCATAGAGCGCACCGCCGTGGCAGTGATGTTTGTCAGCTTTGCCGTCGTCCTTTTTGCCTTTATGCTTAAAGAGCCGTACCACTATGACACGGTTCTTTACATGAAGAGCGTGGATGTATTTAAAGATTCCTCTAAGCTCCAGTGTTTTTTCGACGCCCGGTGCGTCACCGGCTATACGCTCGTTCCACTGAGTATAATGCTTGGAAAGTTAACGCTTCCCGTAACTATAGCGCTCACCGCCCTTGTCGCCCTGTTTTTTTATTACCTGTGGATAAAGGAACTCGCGGGCTTTAGGGCGGCTATATGCTCGACGCTTTTTTTGTTCATCACTCCGGCAGCCCTGATGACTATTACGCACCTAAAGGAGGATTTCATTGCCCTGATGTACCTGTTGGCCGCCTTGTGGCTTGCGGGCAAAAACCGCCCCTCGTACTTCAAGTTTATTGCTGGCGTCGTATTAGGCCTTGCGATATTATCTAAAGACACGATAACCCTGTTTCTGCCATTTTTCGCGTTTTACGTCTATATCAATGAAACCAATATTAAGGATTCCTTGACTGACGTCTTAAATAGAACAAATATCAATAAGGGGCTGATAAAGGTTGGGATAATCGTTGCGGCGGCTATTGCCGTATCGCTTATTATTGACAGCTCGCACTTCATCGGCCTGATTCGCAAGACCAAGTCCCCGTATGACGGGCAATTTCTGGGCGTTTTTTCCAGCCTTTTCCCTACAGGTGTGGCGTTTTGGAGATACGGCGTAGGCAGTTTTTTATTCGTAGGGCAGTTTATTGGCCTTACCGCGCCATTTTTGGTCAATGACAGAAAGAAAAGGATCATATATCTGGCCTTTGCAGTACAATTTCTGGCGATTTCTGATTTCTACTGCAATATCACCGTAGTTAAGTACAGGCACTTCCTATGGCAGGGGGTTTTGTCTTTCCCAATAATGTTGGTTGCGGTTGATGAGATGTTAAAAAGATATAAGATAAAAAATACACTATCAAACGTGTTGGTCTATGGCACGTCGGCTGTTGTATCAGCGATATTATTTGTGAGCGTTTATCCAACGCTTTCGTTTCACACCAGATATAACCCGGTTGCCGATTACTTTAAAAACGCGGGTCTTACAAAGGACAACGCCACAGTCTTAGGGATGGACAACTGTGTGTTCGTGCCATATTTTATGGGCATTCAGTGCGGCATTCACCCGCCGAATCCATCTGAGGATGACGCAAGGAGATATGCGCGCGATGTCTTAGCAAACGTGGAAAGTGGAAAAACGGTATATCTGCTTCCAGATTTTTTCTCCTATGACAGGGACGGTCAGCTGCGCCGTGCCTTTTCAGAGTTCCTAAGCGGCCGCGTGGTATACAGCAACTGGTTTGCGGATTTTCACGCAATGGACTACGGTTATTCCCCAGCCGAGCTGAAAGATAATCTGCTGAGCCAGTATCCTCAATGCTCCATTTCCTTTGAAAAAACAGGCAGCGACACAATTGCCTCTGGCAAGTCTGAGAGTGTGCCAGTTGAGATATACACATATAAGCTGCAGTGCGGCGGCAGCACAAACACCATGGTCGTCCCGGCAATAAAGGGGCGTGTATTTACCGGCCTTGAGGTAAAAGGGATCATTCAGCTTTTGACTGATACGAAATAGGGCAGCTGAAATCTAATTTATATGCGGAGGGTCTATTCTATAACGCACTGTAAATCTGATATAATAAACTATGAAGTCTATTTCAACAGGCATAAGCTCATGAGAGTTCTTGATTGTACTGCAGTTGTATGGAAAGAACGGGAAGTTTATGTCTCTAAATACCCTGAGATCGGTGTGGCAAGCTGCGGGGATAACATTTCAGAGGACATGATGAATCTGCGTGAGGCGGTAGAGTTGTATCTCGATAACGCTGAAGCACTTGGAGAAAAAAGTATAATCACTGGAAATAAAGTTACATCACATATCGAAATCGCGTATACAGCGGTGATTAAGCATTGTCGTGATACAGGTTTGTATGTTGGGTACGTTCCAGGGTTTCCGTGTGCACATTCTCAGGCTGAAACGCTGGATGAGCTTAACGATAATTTAAAAGATGTAATAGAAATGCTGCTTGAGGATGGACAACCTAATTAACAACATCCTCACCGTTGCCGGCCTGAGGAAGAACTATAAAGGCAAAACCGCCGTCGATGGCGTGAGTTTTTCCTTTTCACCGGGCGAGTTCGTCGGGCTTTTAGGCCCAAACGGCGCTGGCAAGACCACTACGATTAAGATGCTTACGGGACTTATTAAACCATCATCAGGTATGATTTACTATTACGGAATCGATTTTTATGAGAAATCTCAAAAGACTAAGGCCCTCATTGGCGTTGTGCCCCAGCAGAATAATCTTGACCGGGATCTGACGGCTTATGAAAATCTCTACCTTCACGCGATTGCCTACGGCATCCCAAAGGCGCTCAGAAGGGAGAAAATTGACGAATTGCTTGATTTCTCTGGCCTCACGGGATACCGCAACCGCCCGGTCAAGCAATTCTCTGGAGGTACGATGCGGCGGCTTGTTATTCTGCGCGCCCTCTTGCATGACCCCAAAATCCTATTCCTTGATGAGCCAACAGTCGGCCTTGACCCGCAGATAAGGCGCGTTATCTGGGACTTCATCGTCAAAATAAACAAAATGAAAAATACTACTATCTTATTGACTACCCACTATATAGAGGAGGCCGAGAGGCTCTGCAAAAGGGTATTGATAATCAACAACGGTTTAATTATCGTCGATGGTGACCCTGAGCAATTAAAAGACGGTATGGGGCGCTTTGTCCTCGAGGTGTATAAAGACGATAAAGTTGATGAGGAATTCTTTGACTCGCGGCAAGAGGCCCTTGCAGCGCTTGAGAACTCTACATTCACAGCTAAAGTGCGCGGAGTGACGCTTGAAGATGTGTTTTTGAGACTTACGGGCAGGAGAATAAATGTTTAACGGAATGTGCGCGGTGCTCTACAGGGAGCTGACAATTTATAGAAAGAGGGCGCTTAAGCAGATACTTTCGTCGTCGCTGTCTCCGCTTTTGTTTTTAATCGCCTTCGGTTGGGGATTCGGTAGCGGTGTCACCGTAGGGGGGCTTTCGTACATCTCTTTTTTAATCCCAGGACTTATAACAATGAACAGCCTTAATCAGAGTTTTGCCATATCTGCTGAGATAAACATATCGCGCTTTTACTTTCATACCTTTGACGAGTATCTCATAGCACCGGTCTCACTTGTTGGCATTGCCGTTGGTGAGGCGAGCTTTGGCGTCTTTCGCGGACTCCTTGCGACGATGATTATATTTATCTATGCCTTTCTTTTTAACGTTCCGCTTTCGTTTAATCCCCTGTTCATTTTGGCAATCCTTCTTCATACGTTTATATTTTCCTTTCTTGCCGTTACGACATCCATGATAGTCAAAGACCATTCGGGGCAGGCGCTTGTCAATAACTTCGTGATTACGCCGATGATATTTCTATGCGGCACATTTTATCCCATAGATAAACTTCCCCATGCGTTTAAGCTGCTTGTATATGCGTTTCCCCTCACGTACTCGACAAAGGTCATTAGGGCTGCCCTGACAGGTGGGCAGGTGAGTTTTATTTATGTCGGTCTAATGGTGTTTTATTGTATAATATTCTTCCTGACGTCTCTTTGGGCGTTGAGAAGCGTTGAGGCATGACAACTGATTGTGATATATATTTGCGATGACAAATAATACCGTACACTCGATAGGGCTTGGTCCTGGTGACCCGGAGCTGGTAACGATTAAGGCCAAGCGCATCCTTGAGGCCTCAGACGATGTAATTGTCCCTCAGTCTGACGTCCTTGGCAGGAGCGTTGCCAAAGACATAATCGTCCACTATGTGGATGCCTCAAAGCTCCCCATGTACTATTTCCCAATGAATAATAACAGGGAACAACTCAGGCAGAGATACA
>JADFXZ010000344.1 GCA_015233265.1 Nitrospirota bacterium | reverse complement strand
ATATGTTAGTATGTGTGCAGCGTTTATATGGTAAACGTAACAACGATAAGGGAGGCGTGAGGTGAAAAGGGCAGCGCTGGCAATTGTAACCTCGGTGTTTTTGTTGTCTTCAGTCACTACGGCATTTGCCGAATATGTAAACGGTCATTTTAACAAACCGGTGTCAAACGTAAAGCAAGGTTCGTTTGCTAAGAGCCGAAATAACGCTCTCAGGCCTGGTTCTTTCAAAGTAAATAAACCCTTAGTAAAACTACATAGATCTGCCAGTGGTCTGAAATAATGGCAAGGCAGGACAATTTTTTAAAATCGACTAATTATCTAAAACATACGGAGGTCAAATGTTAAGCAACATAAAGATTGGCGCGAGGCTTTATATACTTGTCGGATTCAGTTGTTTGTTACTCATAGTAAATGGATTGGTGGGACTAAGCAGCACATTAAACATTCACACGCTGCTTAAGGATGGCTACGAACATGGGACGATTGCGTTGGGGGAAATGAATGTAATTAACAAAAACTTTGAGCGTGCGAGGGTAAACCTCATGCAAATGCTGATGGTGCCCACAAAAGAAGAGATGGACAAGAGAATCCCCATGATAGAAAAAGGGATTTCAGATAATGACGAGAAGTGGAGGGAATATTTCGGGGCGAAACTTACCGATGAGGAGAAAAGGCTTGCTGAGAAGACCCAGCAAGATAGGTCGGCTTATTTAAATGAAGGATTGATGCCGGTTATAAACGCCATAAGAAGTGCTAATTATGATGAGGCAAAGGCAGCGTTTGAAAATAAATTCAGGCCGCTTGCAGCGACGGTGGAGAAAGACCTTGACGAGTTAATTCAACTGGAGCTGGCTGGAGCGAAACACGAATATGAAAAATCGCAGGGCAGTGTCTCAACCGCAAAGACCCTGCTGATAGGGCTAATCTTAATCGGCGCGGTGTTTTTGATAGTTGCGGCCATAACGATAATCAAGAGCATCACCGGGCCGCTTAGTGAAGGTGTTGGCGTGATGCGCAGGATTGCCTCCGGCGATTTGACAGTGGATGTAAAGTCGGTTAACACAGATGAGGCTGGGCAGCTTCTTAACGCAATGGCAGAGATGGCGTCGAACTTGAATGAAATGATAGAGAAGATCAAGCAGTCTGCCGATATGGTCGCGGTCTCAAGCGATGGGCTGAAAAACAGCTCTGAGCAGATGTCTCATGGTGTGAATGAGCAGTCAAGCAAGGCCTCGCAAATAGCCACATCGGCAACAGAGATGTCACAGACGGTCATAGATATAGCAAGAAATGCCTCAAGCATAGCAACATCGGCCATAGACACGGCAAAAGAGGCAAAAGAGGGCGAGTCAATCGTCAATAAGTCCATCAACGAGGTCAAGGGCATAGCGCAGACAGTTGGTGAGTCGGCTGGGCTGATATCGTCCTTAGGTGAGCGCTCCAAGCAAATTGGGGACATCGTAAAGGTAATCAAGGACATAGCCGACCAGACAAATCTACTGGCGTTAAATGCCGCGATTGAGGCGGCAAGGGCAGGAGAGCAGGGGCGCGGCTTTGCGGTCGTTGCCGATGAGGTAAGAAAACTGGCTGAGAGAACCGCAAAGGCCACATCTGAGATAAGCACAATGATTATTTCGATTCAGGATGAGACGGAGATGGCAGTGTCTTCGATGGACGGAGCTACAAGAATGGTAGAGGCCGGTGTGGAAAATGTAAGCAGCGCCGGAGAGTCTCTGCATAAGATAGTAGCCAGCATCTCGTCACTTCAGGTGATGGTAGAGCAGATAGCCTCGGCAACCGAGGAGATGTCCACAGTATCGGAGACAATCACCACAGATATAGAGTCCATAGCGAGCGTCTCGCATGAGACCTCGTCGAGTTCAGACCACATAGCGCGTTCGGCGTCTGAGCTTTCAGACCTGTCATCGGGGCTGCAGCAAATCGTTGGTCAGTTCAAAGTCAGCGGTGCAATAGGCTACTCAGGGGGCGGCAAAAAGCCA
>JADFXZ010000343.1:1449-2000 GCA_015233265.1 Nitrospirota bacterium | reverse complement strand
GCCGGTGAGGACTACGTCGGCCTTTTTCTCTGTTATTACCTTCAGGCCTTCCTCGGCACTGGCGGCGGCTTACACCTCATAGCCTTCGTCTTGCCGAATGGCCTTGAGGATTCCCCGCAGCAACGGCTCATCGTCTATGACGACAACTACTGCCATGCGGCCTCCAGCTCTTCCTTTGCTTGATCGTGCATGAGGACGTCTGAGTTAATATGCTCATCGTCGCTGATTTTAATTTTGGTATGTTTTATCTCACATGGGCATGGCAGGAATAACTTTACCTCCGAACCGCGCCCGACTTCGCTGTAAAACTCCACCCGGCCGCCGTGTTCCTCCATGACCCTGAATGTCATCGGCAGGCCGAGGCCGGGATGATTTTGCTTGGTCGAGAAAAATGGCTCGAAGAGTTTTGGCAGATTCTCAGCCGGGACGCCAGGTCCGTCGTCCTCTATGGTAAGAACGAACTCATTTTCCCTGACCTCGGTGGTTATCTTTAGCAGGCCGCCCCTGGATTTAACCCCATTTATAGCCTGAAAGGCGTTTGTGATGACATT
>JADFXZ010000343.1:0-1434 GCA_015233265.1 Nitrospirota bacterium | reverse complement strand
CACAGGATTTAAAGAGATCAGGGTCGACATTGAGCATCATGTCGCTGCAGTAGTGCTTGCTGATGACGATGCCATCGGCCTCGGCCTTTGCCCAGATGAGGGCTACGGCGTCTTCGAGTATATCATTAATATGCACCATCTTGGGGGTTATCTTAAGTGTCCTGCTGTATTCGAGAAAATCGTTGACGAGCTTGTTAAGCCTGTGGATTTCTTGTTTAATGCCGAGCACAAGGGTGTTGAAATTCTCGAGATTATCAGAGTCAGACGGGGGGTATTTGCCGCGTATGTAGTCGATTGACAGGCTGATGAAATTCAGCGGGTTTCGTATCTCATGTGCCATGTCGCGCGAGAGTTTGCCAAGCCCGGAGAGGTGTTCGGCCTCTCTGAGGCGCTCCTCAAGACTCCTGCTCTCGCTGAGTTTCTTAACCATATAGTTGAAACTCTCAGAAAGCTGACCAATCTCATCCGTTGAACTTACAGGTATTTGCTGGGTCAAATCCCCCGCCGACACCCGCAAGGAGGCATCGGCAAGCCTCTTTATCGGCAGGGTGTATCTGCGGGAAAACACCATAGCGATAATCAACCCCGTGCCAAACACCACGACGATTGTCATTGTACGCTTTACCGTGTTCATCTTAATCAGGTCTGAAAAATCGTCCTTGTTTATCATTAAATGAATATAGCCGTACTGCTGACCATCGGCTATGACGGGGACGATGACATTATACGCCTTGCCTTCGTCTGAGACATGTTCGCCAAGTTCTGCCCTGATGACCATCTCTTTTCTTTTGTGTGAGATGGGCCTGCCAATCTTAGACTGATTAGTGCTGGCCACTATCTCGCTGTTATTGCTTATGATGGATATTTCATTGATGCCGCGCTTGTTTAACTCTGTAAGATATTGGGAAAGGCGTGACTCATTTGTCTTACCCGTAACTTCCTCCACGCCGACCTGTATGGCCTTGGTGAGTTCGCCGGTTTGACGTTCCACCTGTTGAAGGAGTGTGTGCTCCAGCTGTAAATTAAACATCACAAGCATGGATATGATGGTGCATGTGAGAATGAGCATCATCGCAATCAGCTTTTTGTTAAGCGACAGGGCAAAGGGATTTTTCATAGCCGCCAATAATTATAACATATTCTTAACCATAAAATGTTATACTTGTGGGCTGACAAAAATTAAGGACTTAATGGGAGGATGACTTGAGATTGGCCAAAGCGGCAATTTGGGTAGTTGTAGTATTGGCGGCGGTATTGGCGTCCGGACGTACCGTAATGGCCGAAACGGGCCAGGACGGGCAGCCTGTAAAGGCCGCTATATTATATAACAGTTCCGGTCCAATGGCCTCGATAGACGAACCGGCTTACAAGGGGGCAATGTTGGCCGAGAAGTTAATCAACGCACAAGGCGGCATGTTAATCAGCGGCAAGCGC
>JADFXZ010000038.1 GCA_015233265.1 Nitrospirota bacterium | reverse complement strand
TTGTGTCGCTACTTATTCTAACATCCCGTCTTCACGGGTAACAACGAGGTTTCTTACTTTTTTTGATGGTGATTCAAGGACGGCAAAACCTCAGAAGCGGTACGGATAGAAACGAGAAAAATTTTCCCGGTAGGAAAAAATTATTCACACCAGCAGGAACCATATAATGCGGCAATGACCCAATAAACACCCCCTGAGGCGCATATTTGCTCACAAATACTGGGTTGGCACAATAGTTGCTTGTATAGTGCCCAGATGGGCCAGATAAGTTGGCCAGGTGAATTAGACAGATAATAAGGAGATATATAGCGATAACAGTTTGGATTACATAAGTTATTAATTAAACTATTTAAACAAGGCATGGAGGTGTGCAATGGCTGGTTTTACAATCAACACGAACATTTTGTCAATCGATGCTCAGAGGAACTTGAGATCGACACAGGTCCCTCAAGCACAGGCAATGCAGCGTCTGTCATCAGGTTATCGAATTAATTCGGCGGCGGACGACGCGGCAGGGCTTGCGATAGCTACCAGGATGGACTCACAGACAAGGGGACTCACTGTAGCTTCGAGAAACGCCGCAGATGGTTTGTCCATCGCGCAGACAGCTGAAAGCGGCATGGATGAGATGACCAATGACCTGCAGAGAATAAGGGAGCTTGCCGTTCAGGCGATGAGCGGACAGTACGGTGTCACAGATATCTCTAACATGCAAATGGAAGTTGACGCCTTAATCGAACAGATAGGTGGAATCGCCGAACAGACCAAGTTCAACAATAACAAGCTCCTATCCGGACTCTTCACTTCGCGCATATTTACAAGCTACACTGCGTCTGACTCGTCTGTTGCAATATCGCTTGTTTCGATGAACACAGACGCCATGGGTGGAAACACGTTCAATGCACAAGGGAAATTTGGGCCGATAATGTATCTCAAAGACATCCACACTGCAGCCGGCACGACATACACCGCAAGCGTGGCTAACGCCTTGTTAGTCGCTAATGAATCAGCGGCCGCTTATGCGTGGAGCGATACCGCGAAGGCACCTATTACCTACACAGGGCTTGCATCGCTTCAGGTAGCCGATCCAACTTCTGGAAGTGGATATAGGTCAAAGGCGTCAAACACTATCGCCATAGTCGATGGGGCATTAAACATCGTAATAGCCTCGAAGTCAAGCATGGGCGCTAAATCAAACCAATTTAACGCAGTTATCAGCAACATTGACGCCGTAAACGAGGCCACATTATCATCCAAGTCAAGGATTATGGACGCTGACTTCGCAATGGAAACAGCAAACATGACCAAATACAATATACTGCAACAGGCTGGCATCTCCGTCCTGGCACAGGCAAACTCACTGCCGCAAAACGTCCTGAAGCTCCTGCAGTAAATCTATCCGGTGGGGACGGGCTTTCCGTCCCCTAAGACCCAGACATTGAGGGCGCTGCCCTCAGACTCCCGCAAGGAGGCGCGCCTCCTTGACCTCGTCTTTTAGGGGATTTGTAACTCTTTGAGGATGCTCTGAGCTAGTTTTAGATTAAAGCCTTTTAATGCCGCTATCTCTTCTGCCTTTGCGTTTCTTATAGCCTCTATGCCGTCGAAGTGCCTCAGCAGCTCAAGCCTTCTATTTTTCGATACGCCCTTAATAGCCTCAAGCTGGGAGCGTTTCATTCTCTGGTCTCTAAGTTTCCTGTGATAGGTTATCGCAAACCGGTGCACCTCATCCCTGATGCGCTTTAGAAATAGCGAGGATTGTGCGCCGTCCTCAAGACTTATCCCCCTGAGTGCCCCGGGTATAAATACCCTGTCAGGGTTTTTCGCTATCGAGATGATAGTAATAGCCCTCTGCGCAAAAAGACCTTCTTTATTTAACTGTCTCAACGCGCTTAGGGCGCTGCCAAGCTGCCCCTTCCCGCCATCGATGACAAGGAGCGTGGGGAAGTCATCCCCAAGGTTCTTGGCAACCCTCGTAAATATCTCCGTCATCATCGAATAGTCGTCCACGCCGGTAACGGTTTTTATTTTAAGCCGTCTGTATGAATCCCTTTCAAAGCGGCCATCTCTCCAGCGTATAAAGGCACCCGCCGATTCGCTGCCAGATATTGTCGAGATATCAAATGCCCCTATATCTGTGGGCACCTCTGAGAGATTTAGTCTGCTGGCTAATTCCTCCATGATGGCAGTCTCTGGGGTGCCGCGCTTCAAAGACAGGTTTCTCTTTGCGGTTTCGTTGGCCATGTTCAGAATGTCGTCGGAGGTGCCAGTGGGGCGCAACGCAGTTACTATCTCTACAGGGCCTCCCTTTCTCTTTTTCAGCCATGCCCGAAGCGCCCCCGGCTGGGACGGTTTCTGCGAGACTATTATGCGCTGCGGCGGGATGATGTCTTTATTGTAGAACTGCTCGATAAACGTATAAAGGAGCTGCTTATAGGCAAGCCCCTTGAGGTCTTTTATATAGAAATCCTTGACAGCCGCCAGCACGCCCCCCCGTATGAAAAATACATTAAACATGCCCTCTCCCCCCGCGGCATAAAAACCAATTACATCGGAGTCGGCAAGGGCAGGATCTATTACCTTTTGAGTCTCCCATGTGCCGCGTATTGCCGCGATTTTGTCTCTCAAAAGGGCGGCCTTCTCAAACTCCAGCGCCTCTGAATGGGCGTGCATTTTGTTAGTGAGGGAGGAAAGCAGCGACTGGTTGTCACCTTTTAGAAATCCTATCACCTCATCGACAACCGCCTTGTAGTCCTCTTTGCTTATCAGCCCAACGCACGGCGCGCCGCACTGCCCTATCTGATACTCAACACATGGCCGCGTCAGGTTTTCGATTTTGTACCTGCATGTCCTGATCAGGAAATACTTTCTGATGAAATCCAGCGTCTGCCTCATCCCGCGCGACGAGACATATGGCCCGATATATACATCTCCACCGTGGTCAAAACGCCGCACTACCTCCACACCCGGCCACTGTTGAGTCACGGTTATCTTCAGGTAGGGATAGTTCTTGTCGTCTTTGAGGATGACATTATACTTAGGCCTGTACTGCTTAATGAAATTAGACTCAAGCGCCAGCGCCTCTATCTCGTTTTGTGTGACGACGAAGGAGAAATCCGCGGCCTCCTCAACAAGGGCGGATTTTCTCTGGTCGCCTGAGATACTTTTGTGGAAATAACTCCGCAGGCGGTTTCTGAGACTTCGTGCCTTACCGACATAGAGTACCTTTTCTTTAGTGTTTTTAAAGAGATAGACGCCGGGGGATGGCGGCACACCCGCAAGTTTTTCTATTGGTTTATCCATCGATTATCAGAAATCTCTCAACCGATGAGTAATCTAGCCTGATGCTCAGGTTGTGAAAGCCTGCCGCACGGGCAATTTCCATCACGCCGTGAGCCAGTGTGTCGCCAAGCTCAAATGCCATGATGCCGCCAGCGTTTAGGTGGCTTTTAGCGGCTGTGATTATTTCTCTGTAGAAGCGTAGGCCGTCCGGGCCGCCATCGAGGGCCTCCACAGGTTCATACAGGGCAATCTCCGGCTCGAGAAGGTCTAAATCTGCTGTCTTTATATACGGGGGATTGGCGACGATTACATCGAATGCCTTGCCTTGCACAGGTCCATACAGGCTGCCCACATGAAAACTTATGTTTCTAATATCGTTGGCGGCAGCGTTGAGGGCGGCGTATCTCAGGGCAACCTCAGATATATCGACCGCGTCGACGATTGAGTCGGGGAATTGTTTTGCAAGCGCCACAGCTATGCAGCCGCTTCCCGTACACAGGTCAAGGATATTAAGCGCAGGCAGCCAGCCCTTGATAATCCCTGTCAGCATCTCCACAAGCAGCTCTGTCTCGGGGCGGGGAATCAGCACACCTGTGCCGACGGTTAAAGTCAGGCCAAAGAATTCGGTCTCTCCGATGATGTACGCTATGGGCTGCCTTTGCAGCCTGCGTGCTGTTAGTGAGTCGAGTTTGCTGGCAAGCGCACCGGTATCTGCTGCAAGTTCACTAAAATCGCGGCAATACAGTGTGGATTTATCGATGTTCAGAGCAAGACACAGGAGCGCTTCGGCCTCTTTTTCTGAGTCCCTGATGCCGGCGTCTTTCAGTTTAGCGCTTGTTTGTCTAAGTTTATCGGATAGTTTATGCACGACAAGGCGATTCTGCAGGGGATTTTACGCCTTATTCACTGGTAAATGTATAAAAAAACTTGCCCCTTCGCCGGTCTTGCTTTTGACGAATATGCGGCCTCCCGAGTTTTGGACAATGCCCTTGCTCACAGCCAGCCCCAGACCGGTGCCCTTTCCCTCTGGTTTTGTCGTATAAAATGGCTCGAATATCTTATCGAGATAATCTACAGGGATGCCGGGGCCGCTGTCTGTAAACTCTATCTCGACCATTTCGTTGGTATCCTCGGTAAATGTCCTTGTCCGGATTATAATCTTTCCCTTGTTGTTCATCGCGTCTGAGGCGTTTATCAGGAGATTTATAAATACCTGCTCAATTTGTGACTGGTCGCCTTGTATGCGCGGAAGCATCGGGTCAAAGTCCTTCTCAACTACCACGTTATAAAACTTTGACTGATTTTTAAGGATATTTAGTGCGTTATCTATTGCCTTGTTGACATACATGGAAAGGTTGTCCGAGGGGATTGTCCGCGAATATCCAAGCAGTACAGCAATGATATTAGAGCACTTCTCGGCCTGTTCGACAATGACCTTGAGGTCGTCCTGGTCGGCCTTGTTATCCAGGGAGATGCGCTTTGCCATTAACCTGGCAAACACGATTATGCCGGTAAGGGGGCTGTTGAGTTCGTGGGCCACACTGGCGGCCATTCTGCCCAGAGATGCTAGTTTCTCTGTGTACATGTACTGCTTCTGGGTCTTTCTGACTTCGATTGCCTTTTGTTCCATTATCTCCGAGAGTGCCCTGGTCTTATCCTCAAGTTCATTTCTGCCAGCCTTGAGTTCTTTTGTCATGTCGTTGTAGTCATGTCCCAATGAGCCGACCTCATCTTTGGCACGAACGTCTATCGTATGACCGTAGTAGCCCCTGGTTACCATCTTTATGCCCTCGGATATTAAGACTACAGGCTTGGTAACAAATCTCAACAACAACAGATATAGGGTGACGGCAATCAGGGCAAGAAAAATAACTCCAAGTATAGCGACATCAAGGGTTTTATCTCTGAATTTCTTATCTAATTGCGACATAGAAAACTCCGCCTCTATGATGCCGTTTATTGGGGCATCCGGCGTGTGGACGTGGCAAGCGGCGGATGAACACGACGGTTCGTTCTTGACGGGGATAAAGGACTTCAATACGCGGCCACGGCTGCCCATGTCTGTGATGAAGTAATTCCTGCCTGTGTCTTTAAGGGTGATTTTACTGTCTATTACATGGCACTCCTTGCAGATTAATGAATCAGCAGGTATGGACTTGCCAAGGTCATTTTTGTCTGAGGAGAACCTGATGTTTCCCTTGTGGTCAATTACCCTGATAGCCGTGTGAGGGATAGCTGAAGAGGTGTTTTCAAGTATATTCTGGATGACTTCGCCATGATTTAGCATCATATTGTATCTGATGCTGTTTCTGACTATCTCGATAGTGTACACGGCCTCTTCCGTAGCCTTGTTAAGTATTTCCTCGTTTGTCCGAAATATGAACTTATACCAGAAAATCAGGGCGCCAACCACTAGCAGGGCGCTCAACGACAATATAATCTTTATATTAACAGTGCTCTTCATAAATTTGTGTCCTTCCAATCACATCATCTCATACGACGAGTGAGTATGCCGCTCATAGCATGGGGATACTTCAAGTCAGCAGACCATGTCAGCCGGGGCCAACTCCAGCCTTGTCAACGCAGCAACGGGACAGCCATATCCGCGGCTCCTCAAGGCATATTTATAGCACACCCCTGCGACAAACCCTGTTTATATTAATAAATTTTCTGGTACTTAAACAAGCACAAAAATAATATTGACAAATATATTTTTTTTGTGTATGTTAAATACATGCGTGCTCTGAGTTGGGTGTGCATGTTGTAAACGATAGAGTATGTAGTGTGAGTTGAAGGTTTTCGCAAATAATCATAATAGAGGGGTTGCCCAACGAAGGGGTGTGTGCCCGATGCGGCAATGCCCGCCGGCATGAAAATCATAACAAGCCGCAAATTGAGCCGCAAATAGCTTAGAAGGGAATAACTTTATAAGGGAATAGATATTAATCTCTAACTCTGCAGGGAAAAAAGGTATACTGCAAAAAAATAAGGAGTCCACCAATGAGCAATATCGCAATCACCGAGTTACAGGAAGGCAATATCGAAGAGTTAACGGTTGTGGCCGAAGAACTAAATGTAGAAGGCGCCTCAAGCATGAGGAAACAGGAACTGATTTTTGCAATTCTGCAGGCGCAGGCTGAAAAGACCGGCAATTTGTTTGCTGAAGGCGTCCTCGAAATCCTCTCAGATGGGTTTGGCTTTCTCCGGTCACCGGACTACAGCTACCTGCCCGGCCCCGATGACATCTACGTCTCGCCTTCACAGATAAGGCGCTTTAATCTGCGTACCGGTGAGCTTGTCTCCGGGCAGGTGCGCCCTCCAAAGGAAAACGAGAGGTATTTTGCCCTTTTGAAGGTGGAGGCTATAAACCATCAGGCACCTGAACAAAACATCACCCGTCCTCTGTTTGACAATCTGACGCCATACTACCCGACAGAAAGGCTGCACCTTGAGTATGACATTACCGACTACTCCACGCGCGTCATGGAGTTAATCGCCCCAATCGGCAAGGGACAAAGAGGACTGATTGTTGCCGCCCCCAGAACTGGCAAGACCATGCTCTTGCAGTCTATTGCCAAGTCCATACGGGCAAATCACAAGGAAGTACACCTGATAATACTTCTAATCGACGAACGTCCTGAGGAAGTAACCGACTGGAAACGCCAGGTACAGCAGGCCGAAATCATCGGCTCGACCTTTGACGAACCACCCCATAGGCACTGCCAGGTGGCCGAGATGGTCATCAACAGGGCAAAAAGGCAGGTGGAGTGCAAAAAAGACGTAGTAATCCTGCTTGACAGTATCACCCGACTGGCAAGGGCATATAACGCCGTAATTCCAGCAAGCGGCAAGGTACTCTCCGGCGGTCTTGACGCCAACGCTCTCCAAAAACCAAAACGCTTCTTCGGCACGGCAAGAAACATAGAAAACGGCGGCAGCCTTACTATTATTGCCACAGCACTAGTTGACACAGGAAGCCGCATGGATGACGTAATCTTCGAGGAGTTCAAGGGCACGGGCAACATGGAACTCCACCTTGACAGGAAACTCGTTGACAAGAGGATATTCCCAAGCATAGATATTAATACCTCCGGCACAAGAAAAGAAGAGCTGTTAGTCAGCAAAGAGGTGCTTAACAAGATGTGGGTGCTTAGAAAGGTGCTCAATCCACTAAGCAGTGTAGAGAGCATGGAGTTTCTGCTAGCTAAACTCAAAAACACAAAGGCTAATAAAGAGTTTCTCGATATGATGAATAAGTAGGGACGTGGGGAACTTGGCAGAAGTGGTATCTCTTGACTCAAATTGACACTTCCTTATCAGCGGCGAGCTGTGTTAGGAAATCGAACAGGCACATTTTTTAAATTACTTTAAATTACGATGAACGGTAAAATCAAAAATGCCTTAACCACCCCGATGGGGTCTGGCCTTACGGCGGCGATAATTGCCATAGCTATTTGTTTTAGCCTCTCGGCGTTCGTGCGGCTTTATGAGTATCACCAATGGAAGCAAAACCCTGGTAACTACTTTGTTGGTGAGACACCTATGATGACTACCGTCGATGCCTTTTACTGGGTGCGTCTGGCAAGGGAATATAAAAATAAAACCTATTACGAAGGGCCTCGAGAAGGCTCCGGCAAGTATGTCATCGATACCCTTAGAAATTTCCCATCTGAATTTCTCAAACCACTTCGTGCCCCGGCAATCAGCATCTTACTTGCTCAACTATCGGATTCCTTTGGCGGTAATTTTTATATAACCGGAGTTTATCTTATTGCCGCGCTGTCCGGTTTTTTTATCATACCGCTGATACTTTATTTCGGCAGGGCAGGCTTTCTGCCAGCGGGAATTTTAGGCAGTCTGATAGGGTCGTTTAGTTTTATTTATCTGGTCAGGACGTCGGCGGCACGAATAAGACCTGATTCTCTCAACATATTCTTTCCATTTCTGGCCTCTTATTTCATCCTTTTGACCTGTGGGACAGACGGGAAACCGCGTACTGCCGTGTTGACATACCTGTACTGCGCCCTTGCCGGTGTGACCATGATGATGATGGAGCGGTGGTACGGAGTTAGTGAGTTTTCATACATGTATCTGGTGTTTTTAGTGAGCTATCTGATTATCATTAATAACAGTTTCAAGGTAGTGTTTTATGCGGCACTGATATTCTTGTATTGCTCTTTCCCATTTTCAATTAACGTCGGGGGATTTTGCGCGGCGGCGGCGATTGTCTTTTTTACCTACAGTTATTTTTTTGGTCACAGGAAGGTAAAACCCCTATATGCGGTAATTGCGGGTTTAGTGGTTGTATCAATTGCAGCGGTGATTATCCATAAGTCCTCCTACGCCTCTAATGTACTTTCCAGTCTTATAGGATCTTTTTCATTCATAATAAATAATTATTTTACCTTCGACATGGGCGGCAATCCAAACGCCCTTACTCAAGTGACAGAGCTGCAACGCTCCTCTATTTCAGAGGTATTTGCCTATATCATTAAGATACCGCTGATAAGTTTCATAGGATTTTCTGGTTTTATTGTCTTTGTCGTCTATCATTTTAAAAAGGCATTTCCAGTGCTGCCCGTATTTATTATTGGCCTGATGTCTTTTCTGTGGGCAAACAGGTTTGCCATGTACCTTGCGCCGTTTATAGGGGCGGGATTCGGCTATCTGATTACAGCATCTGTCTCGGCCATTAGCAAACTCAAAGACGCCAACGGCAAGTATGTGATTTACATATTGACCACTCTATTTGTCATTGCTATATTAAATCAGACCGCTTTTTTCTTCGTCCCGCAGCCCGCCCTTGCCGTGGAGTACTTCAGGGCATTTCAAGATATAAAGGCCAAACTCAGCGGTAAGCCTGTTATTCTTACTTGGTGGGATTTTGGTTACGCACTTGAGGATATTACAGGCTTTGCCACCTTTCACGACGGCGGCACACAACATGCCGAGAAGACTCTCTTCATTGCCCACGCCTTTACCTCTAAGAGCCAGTCAGAGCTTTACAACATCACAAGCTTTATCACCGGCAATGGCTCAACTGTAACAGCAGACGACATAATCAAGGGAAAGGCAATAGAAAAACCCCTCGACAGTGTTAAAAACGACGGAATATATGTACTTTATACAAGCGACATGGTAGGAAAATTCCCTGCTATGTTCAACGTAAGCGGTATAGATAAACTGCGCCCGGCAACCGCTCCACCTTTGATACAGCCCCTGAGCTGCCAGTCTCTGAAGGACGATGTGCTTGACTGCTATGAGGTAAAAGTCAATCTCAAGACCGGCATGATTAATGGCTCAACACCGCTTAAAAAGTCCGTTTTCGTTGACTCTGGCTATGCGGCAAAGACCGTCGAATATGACCACCAAAACGGCCTTTATATTGAGTTATTTGCCTCAGGTACGTCAATTAACTCGATTATGGTTGTAAATGACGTATTCTTCGATTCGAATTTAAACCAGATGTATCTCTTAGGCAGCTATGACAAGGCACTGTTTGAGGAGGTCTATAGCACGTTGCCCCATGCAAGGCTCTTCAGGGTAAAAACCCCCGTAATGTAGCCGCTACTGGTCGTCTCTTTCGTAAATATCGTCAAATCGTATTATGTCATCTTCGTTGAGATATTCGCCGTTTTGAACCTCTATGACCTCAAGCGGGATTTTGCCCTTGTTTTCCAACCTGTGAGGCGTGGTCTTTGGCACGTAGATGGATTCATTTGCGTGGACAAATTGTTCTTTTTCACCGAGGGTTACTTTGGCCGTGCCGCTGACTACTACCCAGTGTTCTGACCGGTGCATGTGCATCTGCAGGCTTAGGGACGCAAGCGGATTGACAATCAGGCGTTTTATCTGATAGCGGTCGCCCTTGCCCATCAGTGTATAGCTTCCCCAGGGCCTGTACGTGGTCACGTGTTCGTTTATCTCCTGCCGCCCCCGCTGTTTTAACATGGAGACGACGTTTTTAACCTTTTGCGCCTGCCCTCGTTTTGAGACAAGGACAACGTCGTCTGTCTCGACAACAAGGCAGTCCTCAATGCCCAGAGTAACGGTCAATCTCTTATTTGCAAGCACCATGGTGTCTTTGGTGTCGATGGCTATGACATCACCCGTTGTGGCATTGCCGCCGGGGTCTTTTTCCAATATCTCGAAGATTGAATCCCATGAGCCGATGTCGTTCCAATAGATGTCCAGAGGCATGGTGGCAATTTTTTTGGATTTCTCCATGACCGCGTAGTCAATAGATATATTAGGCATGGCGCTGAAGCTCTCAAGCATCTCTTCATAGCCCCTGTCGAATATCATACCTATTTCCGGGGCGTAGCGGCGGAATTCCTCAGCAATGACGCCAAGTTTGAATAAGAACATACCTGAGTTCCAGTAGTGCCTGCCGTCTTTGATATACTCAAGCGCGGTTTTCTCGTCGGGCTTTTCGGTAAACGCCTCAACGGCATAAATCTCCCTTGTGAGACCGCTGCCGCCAAGTGGCTGATGCCCCCGCTGTATATAACCATAGCCCGTCTCCGGACGTGTCGGCTTAATGCCAAATGTTACAATAAACCCTTCGACTGCTGCGCTTCCGGCGGCCTTTAGCAATTCAATAAAGCGCCCTGAGGGGGAAATCACATGGTCAGAGGGGCAGACAAACACCGTCTCATCATCAGAGGCACCTAGTTTATCCATACAGTACTTTACGCCGAGGGCTATGGCTGGGGCGGTATTTCGAGCGTTTGGCTCAAAGATTACATGGCCTTTAATGCCTGCTTTCTGGCCATCTGCCCTGGAGTTTAATAACAGGGATTCCATGTCCGATTTTACGTGGAACTTATATTCCTTATTGGTCAGCACGATTATATCTTCGGGTGGCACGGCCAAAAGCACTCGTGCCATAGTCTGCTGAAGCAGCGACTGCTCGCCCTTTAATTTAATAAATTGCTTTGGATAACTCTTCCTGCTCAGCGGCCAGAGCCTCGTGCCCGACCCACCTGCCAGTAACAATACCTTCACCGCGGTCTATCCTCCAGTGTCTGAAGTGTGCTCAAAAAGAGTAACACAACAGGTCATAAATACTCAACGGCACCATGCGGCCTTATCAGGGTGTGGGCTTTTTCTTTAACAAGCCCTTCACAAAGACTATCTCGTCAAAGGTAAAAGCCTTCATTGCAAATAAGACATATATAGCAAGCGCCACTGGCAAAACCATAAAGCTCGAATACCTGCCCAATGAAAACAGTATAATCCCAAATGAACACAGCCCCCCTGCCAGGGCTAACCATACCATCCTAAATAGTGGCGTAAGATATACAATCGACGAGATATAGCATAAATATATCCCCAAATACAGTACATTAGAGGTTAAATAGGCAACACTGGCTCCATACGCCCCGTTGAGTTTAGTCAGCGGGTAATAAAGGACGCCGGTCAAGGTCAGCAGTATGAGGTTAAGAATGAAAATACTACGCTGCTTATGCAGGATTAACAACAATGGCTCAAAGATGTATACCAGAAAACTGAAATTAATGCCCATAATCATTAATCTCAGAAGCGGTGCTGAGCTGGCAAATTTAGTGCCAAAAAACAACAACACCAAATCATCCGCAAGGACAAACCCGGCAAGTGAACATGGAATCGTTGCAATCAACATAAGTTTGACCGCGGTTGTTATCATGCGGTCTATCTTTTCCTTTTCATACGTAACCGCGGTTAACGCGGCAAGGGCTGGATAGAGCGCCACGCTAAATGAAACAGGGAAGACATTGAGCCTGTTGATTATCCTGGCCGGTGCCTGAAATATCCCAATATCGTAGTCTGTTGCAAATTCCTTTAAAAAGAACACCCCCAAGTAGGCGTAAATCTGAAGCGTTATCTGGTTTACCGCCAGAAACCCGCATTCTTTTACAAAATAGACCATTCTGCCAACATTAAGCCTTATGACCGGAACGACGCTCAATCTTACAATCAGGACGACCGAAATCCCAAATCCGATGAGATTTGACATCATAAAGGCCAAAAACGCGGCATTAAAACCCATATCAAACCACACGGCCACTGTCATAAACACCACTGAGAGGGAGGAGATGATAAACGACACCAATGTCTCGAATTTAACCTTCTCAAACGCTATAAACACAGAGGTGCAGACGCTATTTAACGCGGCGAAGGTGATAGCAAACACATTAATGGCAAGGGCTGAAAAATACATGGAATCAACCTTGAATACCAGAAGAATCAGCACACTGAGGATGAGTATGGGCGGGGCCAACAGGGCAATTAACGTCAGGCCTGTTCCAACAAGCTGCCCGGCACGCCCCTTATCGACGGCTATGTCTCTGACCAAAATCCTTTGAAGCACCAAAAAAAGCGGCAGGACAGTCCAGCTTGCCGCCATCAAAAAAGAATAGACGCCAAACTCCTTTACCCCCAAATACCTTGCCACAAGAGCTATCAGCAGCAGTGAATTTAGTACCTCAACCATTCTTGAAGTAAAAAACCAAGCCGTATTCGAGGCTATTGTCTTTATCCGTTTCGCTTGATCCATAGTTTTCATTGCCACGCGGCGACTGCCATAGCTCGCGTGCTATCAGGGGACTTACGCCGGTGAGTTGTTATATCTTTTGAACAGGCCGTCTATAAACCCTTTAAACAATAAATATAGTTTCCCGGGACTTCTTTCATACACTATCGTGCCTATGGCCATCCTTAGAACCGTCGCAGTGAGAGATAGGTAGGCAAGGCTTGAGAAAGTGCCGATTTTCTTGAGATATTCAAATATTATGAACTGGTTTCTTACCATATAGTATAGTTCGTTGTCTCTGAGACGCAGACTTTTTCTGCCAAGTAGCATCTTATTGCCGGCGGGTTTAAGTTTTTTTATTATGAGTCCCTCTTTGACCATAATAATGTTGGTATATAGAGAGGCCATCAGTCCATATGCGAAGTCATCACACCAGCAGTAAAATCTCCTATCCGGATAACCTATCTCCCTGATGACATTGCGGCTGATGACAAGGCCCTCAAACGAGACAAAATTCTTGCTGGAGAATGTCTCATATTTAGCAAACACGGCATCATTCAAGGCCCGTTGCCTTCCTGTGGCAAGATCAATATACTTATTGTCCTCAAACACCTGTCCATCGGGATATACCCGTGTTGCCTGAATACATTCCCCTAAGTGGCAATAGGACAGCAGGGTCTCAAGGGCGTGAAGTTTCGGCTCCACATCGTCGTCCATTGTCCAAATCCAGTGGAATCCGCTTTCATATGCCCGCACAATACCTTCGTAATATCCACCAGTGCCGCCGGTGTTTGAGTTCATCCTTATATAGTGCAGGGTCGTGCCGCTGCCCTCGTTTACTTTTATTATTTCATACGGGCTGGTCAAGTCCGATGGCGGCAGCGTATCGATAAATCCCTGCCTCAGGAGTTCATCAGGTGTCTCGTCCTGCGAGGCATTGTCAATCAGCCATACTGCATCCAGCCTTCTGGTCTGCCTCATCAGGGCGCTCATGCACTCACAAAGCAACGCCTTTCTGTTATATGTAACCACAACGGCGCAAACGCTAAGCGCGCCTGCCCCAACGGAATCAAACTCATGCACGTCCTGAAGATAACATATTTACTGCCCACATTACAAGTTCTGCTTTTTTATGTGTTTTTTAAGCAGGCCATAATATGTTAGAATCTCAAGTGGCGGTCACGGCTTTGAGCTGCAGCTGTTGAGGAGGCATTATTGGAATTACTCAGGTATTTGAAGATATTTAGCGCAAGAAAGAGGATATTTTACTATGTACTTGCAGCCACCGTGATATTGTCGCTGATAGCGCTGCTTCTTATCAAGCCAACCTACAGGGCATCTGCAAAGGTTTTGGCAAAGACAACCGTGGCAAATGGGCTGTTGGCAGGCTGGGGGCTGTCTTCACAGATGACCAGCGCTTCGGAGGACGTAAAGACCGATATAGAGCTGGCAAGGATAACCCCTCTGGCGCGAGAGATTATAAACGAGTATAAACTTACGGGACTGTTTGGCAAGCCATTGCAGGCTGAGTATTTTTTTGAGCCGTCTTTGGCTGAGAATCTGTTTTCACTGCCCTATGCCATCGTCAAACAATATAAAGAGGCAAGCATCATTGAAATAAGCGTTGTATCACGGGACCCGGAGCTGTCAGCCTCAATTGCCAACGCACTGTCATCTCATTACATCGAAGGCTCGATTCAACGTATAAAAGTGGATTTCAAATCGGTTAGAGAATCGATAGAATATAGGCTTGAATCTATACGAGACGATTATTATAAATCGCTTGCCCTCTCAAGAGACATAAAGCTCAGGGATATGACAGTCGATTTGTCAAGTGAAACGAATAATCTTATTGAGACAGTATCTACTTTGAAAACCGATTTAGAAACTATAGATAAGGAAATTGCCCAATATGAAGCTGAAATAGTTAAGGGCACAAAGCAACTAAAAGAGCTCGCTTTATACAGAAAAGAAACCTTTGAGGTGAGTAAAAACCAAAGATTAGAAACCTTAAAATCTTCTCTCGACGACAAAATATTAGAGCGCGCAAGTCAGAAGTTAGACCTGACAAAAGAGCATCCCAAGTATAAGGTTCTTACCGAGGAGATAGAGACGATAAAAAAACAAATGTCCGCTGAGGCCGACCTCGTCTTAAGCAGAGAAGTCAAATCGTTAAATCCCACTCATACGGAACTATCGAGAAAGATTTTAACCAGTTACATAAACAAGGAGGCTGCCCTTGCCAAGAAAGCGGTAATGATAAAGTTTATGAAGTTTTATCAGGAAAAACTAATAAAGATACCGCACAAATATGAGGAATTCGCCCGAATAGATCCATTGTTAGCGGCCCAGAAGGATATGTACGTAAAGATTAGCCAGTATGCCATACAGGCAGGTCTTGCCGAGTCCATCAGCTTATCGAAGCTAAAGGTAGTAGAGCCTGCCTCGACACCCAAGAAGAGATTCTACCCGAGGCGTGGGCGCAGCCTTTTATCGGCGCTTTTCCTTGGGGTTTTTCTCGGCCTTGCCTCCGTTTTTTTTGCCGAATATATAGACAAAGCAGTTAACTTAAGGGCTGATATACCGCAACAATCTTTATTTCTTGGGGCAATCCCATACTGTGAATCTCTGAGAAATTACAATGCCATGAAGTCCCTCGCTGCGGATTCTAAAGAAATTAAGGCCATTGACGAGATAAAAGATAATATCTTTTATGAAAGTCGCACCACTTTACCTGTAGTTGTAATAAGCCCTAAAAAAGGGGACGGCAAGACTATTACCGCCTCTGTGCTTGCCATCGCGTATGCTACGGATGGACACAGGGTATTACTTGTTGGTCGCAGAGGTAGTGGCAGCTCACAAGCAGCCGAGTTTTTTGGCATGGCAGATGATGACTCAGGCGTTGCCAGGCCTACAGGCGTTTCCGGTCTTGACATGTTATATGTGCCAAATATTACAAGGGCTAATGAAATAATAGGCAGCCTTGGCGCTTCATATGACCAGGTGGTTATTGACACTTGCTCTGCTCGGGACTGCTCCGTGCTTCATGGAAACGTCATCTGTGTGATAGAGCCATATAAA
>JADFXZ010000121.1 GCA_015233265.1 Nitrospirota bacterium | reverse complement strand
TTGGCTGGATAACAGGACACAGTTATGTTGTTTATGGCCCCTTGAGTAACTGTGCTACGACGATTGTCTTCGAGGGTATTCCCACATACCCCAATCCTGGCAGGCTGTGGAATATTGTGGAAAAACACGGCGTCAACATATTTTATACAGCACCTACGGCCATCAGGGCACTGATGAAAGAGGGAGACCAGTGGGTTAAGGCACATGATCTGTCTTCTTTGAGGCTGATTGCCTCAGTGGGTGAGCCAATAAACCCCGAGGCCTGGATGTGGTACTATAATACGGTAGGAGGTGGAAGGCTGCCAATTGCGGACACATGGTGGCAGACAGAGACCGGTGGAATCCTGATAACCCCGCTTGCCGGGGCAATGACCCTAAAGCCAGGCTCTGCAAACAAGCCCTTTCCCGGCATTATCCCCGCTGTTTTAAAAGAAGACGGCAGCCCTGCAAAAGCAAACGAAGGCACCTACGGCGACCCTGAGAACAAGAGCATTAAAGAGGTGTATTTTTCGCGGTTTCCCGGCGTGTATTTCTCCGGCGACGGCGCCCGGGTTGACGAAGACGGTGACTACTGGCTGATGGGCAGAATTGACGACGTAATAAATATCTCCGGCCACAGGCTTGGCACTGCCGAGGTGGAGTCCGCCCTTGTAAGCCACGAATCTGTTGCCGAGGCCGCCGTTGTAGGCTTTCCTCACGACATCAAGGGCGAGGGGTTATATGTGTATGTCACGTTGAAAGAGGGCTACACACACTCTGATGAGTTAAAAAAGCAATTAATCGAGCATGTCAGATCGGTAATAGGGGCAATTGCAACTCCGGACAAGCTGCAGTTCTCCCCGGCGCTGCCAAAGACCAGAAGCGGCAAAATCATGCGTCGAATCCTTAGAAATATCGCCAAAGGAGACATCGACAACTTGGGCGACACAAGCACACTGGCCGACCCGCTGGTTGTGGATGACCTGGTGCACGGCAGGCAATAGCAATGGATACCGCACTCTTGCTTGAAGGCATTCTACGCTCCTCTGTAGATATAGCCATAGTGGCTGCCGATGTGGATTTGATTATCAGATACATGAATCCGGCTGCTGAGGATATGTTCGGCCATCACGCGGCTCAAACTATAGGCAAGTCTGTGCTGGAAGTCCATGCGATAGAAAACATCGACGCAGAGCGCTTCCAAACCGCAATGCAGCAGGTAAGAAAAAAAGGCGAACACGTCTATACCTTTATAAAGGACAATGCCGCTGGGGGGCAAAGACATATTGAAGCAAAGATTTCAGCCATATTGGGAGTCGGCAACACCCTGATAGGTTATGCCATGACCGCACGCGACGTAACCGCACGCAACCTCTCGGTAGAGTCCATGCAGTACCGGCTCCAGATAGATAAACTTATCGCCTCTATATCGACTGGTTTTATAAACATAGCCGGCAGCGAAATAAAATCGGAGATAAGAAACGCACTCGAGCATGTTGGAATTGTCCTTGGGGTTGACAACAGCTGTGCGGTGCTGTATTCGGAGGCGGGTGTGCCTGATGAGCTGTTTATGTGGAGCCCGAACAGGCTGCCCAACAGCCCGGGCAAATGCAATACACTGTTGCTTGAACACGCGGAGGGCGATAAGTTAAAAATATTTACATCCAACTCCATGCCGTGGTTTAGGGAAATAATTGCCAAAGTAGAGGTCGTTTGCATAGACACACTGGAAGCGCTGCCTGAGCCGGAACGGTCAATTTTATCTGGAGAAGGCATAAAGTCGATGATAGTTGCCCCGATGGCATTAGCCGGAGACCCTGCGGGGTTTCTCGCCTTTTCCACTATCTTATCACAAAGGCAGTGGACGAGCGAGGATGTCCTGCTTGTGAAGATGATAAGCGAGATATTTGCTAATGCCGTCTCAAGAGGTAAAAACGAGCAGATGCTTAAAACCCTTGCACACTATGACCCGTTAACCGGACTTCCAAACCGCGTGCTGTTTAATGACCGCTTGAGCCAGGCCTTAGAGCAGGCCATTCGTAATTCACGCATGGTGGCGCTGTTATTCCTTGATCTGGATAACTTTAAACTGATAAACGACACAATGGGGCATAACATAGGGGACTTATTGCTCATAGAGACCTCGCAGCGTCTTGCCGACAGCGTGCGCAAATCCGACACGGTAGCCCGCATGGGCGGCGATGAGTTCACTATCATTCTAAGTAACATTGTGCGCGACAAATTTGCGGCCAGTGTGGCGAAAAAGATAATCGACGCCCTATCGAGGCCATTTCATCTCAAAGGTCATGAGTGTTCCGTTGGCGTCAGTATTGGAATTAGTATCTTCCCCAACGATGCCCGCGACAGCGCCGTCCTTTTGAAAAATGCCGACATTGCTATGTATCAGGTAAAAGAAAGTGGAAGGAATGGTTTCCAGTTTTTCTCCGCCGGCATGAATGAACGGGCGGTTAAACGGCTCAAAATTGAAAACAGCCTTCGCAAGAATCTCGAAAAACAGCTCTTTAAAATCACGTATCAACCGCAGCTCGACATAAACTCAGGCATGATTATAGGGCTTGAGGCTCTCTTGCGCTGGGAAATCGATGGTCTGGAGGATGCCGGCAATAAGGAAATCCTCTCCGTCGCCGAAGAAAGCGGCCTTATCATCCCTATCGGACAGTGGTTTCTACGCCGCGTATGCACTCAGGGCAGCCAGTGGCAGGCTCAGGGGTTTCAGCACATACACATAGCCGTGAAAATCCATAACCGCCAGTTTCAGCAGGAAAATCTGACCGGTATTATAAAACAGACCCTCGATGACACGGGGCTTGCCCCAAACAGACTTGAGCTTGAGCTGACAGAAGGCACAATAATGCAGGATGTGGAGCAGTCAATTGTCACTATCAAAGAGCTGAAGGCCCTCGGACTCTGTCTGACTATCGATGACTTTGGAACAGGGTACTCCTCGCTGAGCCACCTCAAACGATTCCCTATCGATTCGCTGAAAATCGACCGGTTGTTCACAAAAAATGTTACCACGGACATGGATTACGCTGACATAGCAAGGGCAATCATAGCGCTTGCCCATACGCTTAATATGACTGTAACAGCCGAAGGGGTAGAGACATTCGAGCAGCTTGAGTTTCTGCGCACACTGAAATGCGATGAGGCGCAGGGCAACCTCTTTAGCGCCCCCATGCCGGCTGAAGACATATCACAGCAGTTGATAGAAGAGCAATACTTCATCCTGATCAAAAGAGAGACCGCCGGTGGCGCACCTGTCTCTGCCTAACTCACAGCGCCGGTCTATTTAATTTATGCACCTGCCGCTGTCGATAAGATACATCCACTCCATACGAGTTGAAACAGCTGTGAAGATAATCTCATATGCGATTGCCTTGACGGGGTTTATCAGCGTGGCCGTGGATGTGGAGTTCGTCTTTAGCGCCATATTTGTCATCGTGGTTGCCATAGCTGTGTATCTCGATTATCAAAAGAGCGCCGCCACACACGACAGCTCCGAAGGATATGTGCCGCGCTGGATTATCAACGCGCTGTCAGTGATTGTGATTATACTGTCTGTATACAGAATGTACGGAGAAGACCTTGTTGAGCCAGCGGTTGAGGCGCTGTTAATCCTGCTTTCGATTAAGTTTCTTGAGCAGAAGAGATTCAGAGACTATATGCAGATTTACCTGCTCAGCCTGTTTTTGCTTGCCGGGGCTGCCCTTTTGTCTATTGATTTGTCGTTTTTTCTTTACTTTATAATATTTTTCTTTCTTATTTCGTCAGCCATCGTGCTGCTTACTTATTATTCGCAGGTGCCGCGGCTGGTTATGCAGCGGGAGGTATTCGTAAAGATTGTCCTAAAGACAATGGTGATTCCACTGTTTGCTATACCTATGGCCGCGATTATTTTCTTTGTGCTGCCGAGGACGGACTACCCGTTTTTCAATTTTTTAAACCGTGCGGGCAATGGACGCTCCGGCTTTTCGGATAGTGTTACACTTGGCGGCGTATCCGCCATTTCGCAGGACACAAGCGTTATATTCAGGGCGGTTATGGAGCAAATTGGAGATGACCAGCTCTACTGGCGCGGGATTTTATTCGATGTTTTTGACGGTACGTCATGGAAGTCCTCGCTGTCAGACTCCCACTCACACGCAGACAACGACTATCACCCGCCGCTGCGAGGCAGGCGAATCCCACAGACTATTTATCTTGAGCCGTATGGGAATAGATACGTCTTTGCCCTGGATAAGCCCATTAGTATATTCCTCAAACATGCACATTCCCCGGGCGGCTTTATGTATCTGGCAAAAGAGCCAGTAAAAGGGAAACTGCGCTATGACGCTGTCTCGGTGATAGAGGAACAACACCCTGAGGGCAACGCCCCGCCAGTGGATATTGAAAAATACAAGGAACTGCCGAAGGTCATTCCCGCAGAAATCATTACGCTGGCTCACACGCTGACCAAAGGCAAAGACAGTCGCGCCTCAGCCCTTGCAATATTGGCATACCTCAGAGACGGCGGCTACTCCTATTCGCTTGAGAACCTGCCCTTGTCCCAGTTGCCGCTTAGTGAGTTTCTGTTTAAGACGAAATCGGGAAACTGCGAATACTTTGCCTCGTCTATGGCCGTAATGCTTCGTGCCTCCGGCATAGCCGCCAATGTAGTCGGAGGCTACAAGGGCGGGCAGTATAACACCATCGGCGGCTACTACATGGTGTTGCAGAAAAACGCCCATGTGTGGGTAGAGGCATATATCGACGGACAAGCTCAGCAATCTCCGGGATGGACACGGTTTGACCCAACACCTGCGGCGGCCTTCTCTTTCGACATAGGCTCACGCGGCGGACTCTTGCGAACACTTCAGTCAGCCATTGACTCACTCAATTACTATTGGGGTGTATTTGTGATTAACTACAATTTCGACAGACAGATACAGCTATTTAATAAACTAAGGACTAATATTAGGATTCCTGCTATGAAGCTCTCACTGTCGAAAATCCATGGGCAGCTTAAAACGGCGGCAAGAGCCAGTGCGGCAGTCCTTGCGGTAATATTATTTATAGCAGTGATGAGGCATATCTTCTTTAATAAAACCGCTCCTGAGAAACGGCTTCTCGGAGGCTATCTCAGGAAACTCAGGAAATTCGGGTTTGACAAAAGGCCATCAGACGGCCTTGAGGAGTTCGTATCGACCATAACAGATGACGCCCTCAGACAAAAAGCGGGGAATTTCGCCGTAGAGTTCGAAAAGCTCTACTACAGGGACGAGCGATTCACAAAAGAGCAAATACGCCGCCTCAAGGCGCTCATAAAGGCTATCCGGCCAGTGTAATACCTAAAAAGTTCGATTACAACGGATGATCGTGCGTGATAACTTTATTGTCCAACAAGCACATACCGTAGAAGCTGAGTTTTTTGACATACGCAAGCACTCGAAGACCAAGATGATATTAAGCACAAGTTCCCTTATTTTCTGAGCTACGCTGCGGAGACCTTGGTTGTCAGCTTTCTTTTAATAATCTCATTTTGAAGCAAATCCCTCATACCGGCAGATGGCTCTAAAGCGCTGACGTGACAGCCTATACTGCAAATTGGACGACTGAGAACTCCGCAAACTGAGTGCTGTTATTTATCGTCAATCAGCCTATCCTTATGGAGTTTATACTCGATGCTGTCCACAAGGGCGTGCCACGACGCCTCTATGACATTGGAGCTTACGCCGACTGTGCCCCAACGCGCGCTGTGGTCGCCGGATTCGATAAGTACCCGAACGCCAGAGGATGTTCCTGCGCCGCCGGAGAGCACCCTGACCTTGTAGTCATGCAATGATACATCTTTGAGGGCTGGGTAGTAGCGCTCAAGCGCCTTTCTCAGCGCGTTGTCAAGGGCGTGGACTGGGCCGTTGCCCTCGGCGGCCGTATGGACGAGTTCGCCGTCGGGAAGCCTCATCTTTATAATCGCCGTGCTTGTTGAGCCGCTTTCCCTGCACGTCTTTTGGGTTATAAGCTGAAAGCCAAGAAACTCAAAGGACTCCTTATATTGGCCGGTCTCCTTCTTTATCATAAGCTCAAAAGAGGCCTCAGCCCCCTCGAACTGGTAGCCCTGATTTTCAAGGTCTTTCAGACGGTCAAGAAGTTTTTGTGTGCTTGCTTTTCCCCCCATGTGTACCCCAAACTCCTCAGCCTTCCTCTGAAGAGTGCTTTTGCCTGCGAGATCTGATATCAGGATCCTTTGGGAGTTTCCAACAAGGGCAGGCTTGATGTGTTCATATGTGGCTGAGTGTTTTTGGATGGCGCTTACGTGCATCCCACCCTTGTGGGCAAAGGCGCTGTCGCCGACATATGGCTGTCGTTTAAAGTGTGGCATGTTTGCAATCTCCGTAACATAGCGCGATACGTCTCTAAGCTGAGTAAGGGCAGCCCCGCCGCCGCCAAGACAATCATAACCTAACTTGAGCTGGAGATTGGGGATGATAGAGCATAGATTTGCGTTGCCGCACCTCTCGCCAATCCCGTTTATAGTCCCCTGCACCTGTACCGCCCCGGCCGCAACGGCCTCAAGCGAGTTTGCCACGGCGCAGTCTGAGTCATTATGGGCGTGAATGCCTATCGGAGCGGC
>JADFXZ010000342.1 GCA_015233265.1 Nitrospirota bacterium | reverse complement strand
TCAGCCCCGTGTCCTCTGCTATTGGGATAAACTTAAAGGATGGAATCATCCCATTGCTCGGATGCTGCCAGCGCACTAACGCCTCAGCCCCTGTGAGCCTTCCATTTTTAATGTCAATTTGCGGCTGATAATGAATTACCAGCTCATTGTTATCAATTGCCTCTCGCAGTTCGTTTTCTAAGCGGACTCTCTCTGCAATCTGGGCATCCATCTCTGGATTGAAAAAACTATACATGTTTTTTCCTGATTTTTTTGAATGATACAGGGCAATCTCAGATTGTTTTAACAGCTCGGCGGCACCTTGCGTATCGGCGGGAAAGATACTTATCCCTATGCTTAGTGTAATATTCAGGCTGCATTTCGGCGTCTCAAGCGGCTCCCTGGATGCTGAGAGTATCTTTTGCGCTATTACCTCGGCATCGTTTATAGTCTCGATATTCGACGCAATTACAGAAAACTCATCGCCGCTCATCCGGGCCGCAGTATCCGATTCGCGTACGCTGCCGGTTAATCTTGCGGCAACCTCCTTGATGACCGCATCGCCGGTGTCATGCCCCATCGCATCATTTATCGTCTTAAAATTATCCACATTGATGTACAATACCGCCAACTGCTGACCACGGCGTTTTGAGGCTTTCATCTCATGCTGTAATCTATCAAAAAATTGTGCCCTGTTTAGAAGTCCTGTCAGCGAGTCATAGCTTACAACGTGATGATACATATCCTCAGCAATCTTGCGCTCAATCATGCCGGCTAATACATTTGCCACGGCGGTTAAAAAGTCATCCTCCAAATCACTTCGTTTATGTCCCTGCGGCACATAGAGATTTATGACACCTAATACCTTTTCCTTCGAAATGATAGGCACGCAGTAATGACCGTGGTCGTGCATACCTATAAATGAGATATCGTGATGTGACTCTAATTCTGATTTAAATATCGTCTCACCTGTTAGCGCGGCTCGTCCGCATAGACATACGCCCTTTTTAAGATAACCACAACCCTTAAGCAGAGTTGACGGTAACCCTTTATGTGCCTTCATTACGAGATAATCAGGGTTTTCCTCAATTACAAAAATACATCCCGTAGTGTTCTTTAACAGCCACGGGTACGTCGCTGATTATATCGAGTACCTTTTGAAGCTGCTCTTTCAATGAAACCGGCTCAAGCGATATCATCAGTATCTGGTTTATAACACCCTGAATTAAGAAATTCTGGCTTATCTTGTCCTCAGACTCTTTGCGCAGCACCACACCGGCAATTGTGCCCGCAATATTTCTCAACAACGTCTCATCCTCATCGCTCCTCTTATAGCCTTCACTCAGGTAGATATTTATTACCCCCAATAATCTGTCACCTGAATCGATAGGTACGCAGTAGTGTCCGTGTGGGCGCATTTCGCTATAGCGTGTGGAATGTGCGTCCTCTTTGCTGTCCGGGGTGTACACTATTGCTCTGGTGGAGGCAGCCAGACCGCAGAGGCACTTACCGTATGGCACAGTGGCGCATGTTGACAACTGCTCTAACGTGAAATTATGCGCTGCCGCGATTGTAAGTACTTTAGTATCCTCATCTGAAAGGAAAATGCTTCCCTTGTTCTCTATGTGCATCCAGGGAATCGACATCAAAATATCTAAAATTGCCCGGCACTGCTCTTGCAGGGACATAGGCTTCAGTGACACGGCAAGTATCGCGTTTGTTGTCTGCACCATATTTTTGCCTTATAATTAAACAGCTTGATAATACCAACGATAGAAAAGGCAATAATCAAGGCCGACAACGCCCTAAACACCTGAATAGGCACGTGGGTAAAAGACAAGAAACTCTCCATATTAATCACATTCGATGGGAATACCTCGCCTTTGGGTACAACAAAGCCGCCAAAAATGCCATATGCTATGAAAAATACCGAGGCAATAATAAAATACTTACCTGATTTCTTATGCTCTATTATACCAGCCTCACCGCGATAGAACATGAGCGCAACCGCGGTTAGAAGCGCTCCCGGCAAT
>JADFXZ010000037.1 GCA_015233265.1 Nitrospirota bacterium | reverse complement strand
TTCATAAGCTGCAGTCCTGCTGAAGCAAATTTAAGTTCGAGACCTAACTCTATCCATCTAAGATTAATTTTTATCTGATACGCAACACAAGGGCACCTCTTCTATATGAAGAGCTCAGAAAACGAGGGATTGTCCTCAGAGACTGTGCAAACTTCCACGGCCTAAACGACAATTACCTCAGAATAGCCGTAAAGAGTCACAGGGAAAATACCCTGCTTTTCAAAAATATCTCGTCGATTCTGAGAAAACATAACGCGTCCCGTCCGCTGTGATTATGTGTAAATCATTGGCAAGCCGCTTTCTGTCTGCCTTCTGATACCAAAATGTGTTCATAAAAGTAAGAGTATTTGAATCATCGTAAGAGTATTTGAATCATCCTGAGCTTGTCGAAGGATGCTCCTTGATTTCCAATATCTGCATAAATCGTAAATCCTTCGACAAGCTCAGGATGATTCTTATTAAGCGGTTTGTATTACTGATATGATTGCAACTTAGGAGTCGTCAATAAATAAGTGTTACATATATTGCTGTGGAGATGAAGTATAATCGCTGGATATATGGCATATAATTGTGACACTAATTGTTTTACAGTCCCTTAGTATGACTACGTGACCGTTGACTGCTTAGTATTAACTACCGGAGGGCAAATTTTTCTTTGGTCATGAAAAGTGTCGATTGCACGGTTGATTTTAAATTGTTTTAATATGTAACATATAGCACGTTATGAGGAAGATTCTGGTTGATAACATACTTCAGAGCATTCGCTCCGGGATTGTGGTGCTGGACTATCAAGGTATCATTGTGTATGCCAACAGTCCTGCCCTGAAAATTCTTGGGCTTGATGAGGATGAGCTTGTCGGCAAGAGCTGGTGGGAGTTGTTTTATCACATATCTGAGTTGAATCAGGTTATTGTCGATGTAATTGGAGAGGAAAAATTAAATCTTCATCGTGAGATTAGCTATGTTTCACCAACTAATCAACGCTGTCAACTTTCCATTACCACATCTTTTCTGCATGAGACGAAGACGGTTGCCGGTATTATCGTCCAACTTGACGATATCACAGAGCTGGCGCAGCTGCGGCGCCGGGAAAAGCTGATGTCCGAAGAGCGGCAGCGCTTATCTAGTGAGATGGTCGACAGTATGAAGAAGATTTCCCTGTCAGTTGCCCATGTCATTCTTAATCCCGTTGCAAGCATTGGCGGCTTCGTTCGTTTGATGATGAAGAAAATTGGTGGTGATCATCCACTCAGGCAATATCTCGAGCATATCGATGACAGTGCTGGCAGACTTGAGAACATCGTTAAATCCTTTAAAGAATATACTGACATCAAGTCCGTACACTACGAAACAATATATCTGTCATCGCTCATTGAAGGTGTTCGTTCTAAGATTGAGACGATTGCCAATAAACTTGGTAAACATATTCGCTATCACGCCGATATCAAAGACCATGTAACGGCTCAGCTCGACCCAGCCCTATTTTCGATGGCGATGGACGAGATTATTATGAATTCAATAGAAAGTATCGAAGACGGCCCAGGTGAAATCGACATAACCGTCTATAAAGCCGCCTGCGGTCTTGTTGTCGAGATTAGAGACACCGGCACTGGAATAGACGATAGACACATCCCTTACGCATTTGACCCGTTTTTCACTACTAAGACCAGCAACAACGGCATGGGCCTGTTTAAGGCCAAAAAGGTCATCACCGAACACCTTGGCACTATCACGCTTGTGCGCAGGGAGGTGGTTGGAACAAAGGTAATAATCCAGCTGCCGGAAACTAATATGACAACTCAATAATTGCCCTCTCAATAATTGCCGTAGAGGCGGTCATTAACGCGGCCAAGCGATATTAGAATCTCGTATGAAATGGTGTCGGCCCATGCCGCAAGCTCCGACGCCGTGATTTCTCTGCCCCCCTGGCGGCCTATGAGCACGACCTCGCCGCCTTCTTTTACGTCGTGGCAGTCGGTTAAATCCACCATTGCCACATCCATGCAAATCCTGCCAATAATGGGGACAAACTGGCCGTTTACCAGCACGTGTGCCTTGTTTGAAAGCGCACGCGGGTAGCCGTCAGCGTATCCGGTTGAGATCACTCCGACCTTGGTATTGCGCTTTGTGACAAATGTCCTGCCATAGCTTATCGATCTGCCGGGGGGCATCGACCTGATATGTAGAATTCGTGACTTGACGGCCATCACCGGTCTGAAGTCCACCGTATCAGGCCGTGGACAGGCCGGCTCAAGAGAGTCCGAGCCGTAGAGTATCAGCCCCGGTCTGACGGCATCGAGGTGGCTTTCCGGGAATGACATCACGGCAGCACTGTTGGCTATGTGCCATATCGCGTCCTTAAAAAGCCCTGACAACTCCTGCCGTAAATGTAAATATCTCTCTAACTGCAGACCAGCAAAACTCCTGTCCTTCAAATCGGCCTCAGAAAAATGGCTCATAAAACCGGTAACCCTCACGCCCTTGAGTCTCTCGATGGCCCTAATCCTGTGGATTTCCCTGTCATAGAGAAATCCAACTCTGCCCATACCGGTATCTATATCGACGTGAATATCTATTTGCCGGTTTTGCCTGAGCGCTGCCTCACAGTAGAGTTCAGCCGTGCCCGGGCCATACACTATAGGTGTAAGGTCATATTTGATTACATCGGCGGCATCTGGCAAATCGAAATAAACAAGGATAGGGGTCTTATTGATTCCCGCGCAGCGCAGCTGCACGGCCTCGGGGGTGTATGCAACCCCCAGGCAATACACGCCCAGATTCTCAAGCGCTGAGGCAGTCTCGATAGCGCCGTGACCGTATGCGTCGGCCTTGACCGTGGCAATGACCCTTGTGTTATTTGTGAGGCGTCTGACCAATTCATAGTTGTGTTTCAGGGCGGCAAGGCTTATCTCAACAGAAGTACTCCTGTTCATAGAGTGCTATTTTGCCGCCTTTTCGTCCTTGGCGGCATCGGGCGCTGCCTCAGGTTTTTTTGGCGTTACATCGATTTCATCCTGTTCGCTCATACCTTTTTTCAGGTTTTTTATAAATGAGCCAAGCCCCTTACCCAACTCCGGAAGCCTCTGTCCGCCAAATAACAACAAAACCACAACAAGAATGACTAACAAATGAGGCATAGTAAAGAAATTCATTCATAACCTCCTTAGTGAAACGGCTTATAGGGTCTCACACACTCAGCACTGATTAATCATAACTTATTCTATGGCCGATTATCAATGAGCTGAAAGTCTTCGGGCGTATTGATATTGATAAAAGCGCGCCCATCGTGGCCTGCCTGCCGAACGAGTTCCTCATCGACATACTTAGTATTAATTCTTTTGAGAATAGCTGTAAGGGATTTAAGGTCAGCTGTGATAGCAGTCTCCAAAGTTGGGATTGTGCGTTTATGATAGATGGCAGTAAGGGGCTGCGGCCTTCCCATGTGGAGCGCGACGACGGCGTCATAGTCCTCGGGGTATGAGGCAAGCAGCGTTATAAGGCCTTCAGTGACAAAAGGCATATCACATGCAACAAAAAATCCCCTGTCGTTTCTCATATTTAACAGGCAGGAGAGGACTCCGGTAGCCGGTCCCCTTTCGCTTAGCACATCACCAATTAAGATACCGCATTTCGGGGCATAGCGCTCCGGCTGATTTGTACTGATGATAATCTCATCAAATAACCGCGCCATCAGCAGAAGAGTCCTGTCGATTATCGCCGTGCCGTCAATTTCGATAAACGCCTTGAGCGATGGGAAGCGCGTGTTTTCCCCTCCGGCAAGGACTACACCAGAAATATTTTCTAAACGTTGCATTTAACTGCCTCCACCAGCGTATTGTAGCAATACCTGAGAGGATTAGAAAACTCCCCGGCAGCTCCTACTTGCTTAAATCCCCGTGAAAATGATATAACAAAATTATGATTGACTCCATGGGCTGCCGGTCTTGCCGGAGCGCTGATGTGGCACCAGTAATGGTGTTGCGTTGAATTTGATGATAAGGGGGGATATTGTATGACAAATGTGATAAGAATATGTAATAAATTAGCGTTACTTCTTGCGGTATTGGCATTGACATCTGTAGTGGCATATGGGGCTGATACAAAAACAGATGGGCAGATAACGGCAACACCGGGGCCGCAGCAAAAGAAATCCGCGGTAACCACAACCAATTCCACTGCGGGGCAGACAACGGTCAAGTCACCGGCTCCTGCAACTACGCCGGGCAATAACCTGAAAAACCTGCCCTATCCAACTCCAAATAAGTAATCATGGCAATTTCACTACAAGAGGAGGGTTGAAATGAAGCGGTTTTTAGTTAAAGACGCGGCACTATCGATACTTATCCTGTTAACATTTGTGGCGGGTATTGCGGCGGAGGCATTTGCGGAAGGGACGACGTATACAAACAATCAGCGAAGCTTTACGTTTACGATACCGCAGGGATGGCAAATCACTGACGGCTCAGCGGACAGCGACCACATGGTGATAAGAAAGACCGGCACAACACAGCACTTCCAGTATCAATACACGCCGCTTGGGGGCAGTTTCCCTGCGGAGGCAGGGGTTAAGGCGTCGTTGAAGTCGGCATTAGAGGACATAAAGCTTGGCAAGAACATAGCGGCAAAGCGGCGCGACGATGTTAAGAAGATAAATAATAAGACCGTCCTGTACGCAAGGGGCTGGGAGCTGATAGACGCAGGTAAAGGCGGCCCTCAGCGCATCATATGGCAGTGCTATGACAGGGAGAACTTCTATTTCAACTTCATGGCCTCAGCCGAGTCCAATGAGTTTGCGGCGGCAAGACCTGAGCTGCAGAAGATAATAGACTCGATAAAGTTTTTGGCAATAGGGGAATAGATTGACCGTGGGAAAGAGATTTGCTTCGTGGGTGGTGCTGACAGCAGTTGTCTTTGTTCTTGGCACCGCCCCTTTTGGTGTTGGCAGGATATGTACGAGCATGTATCTGTCGTGCCAGAAGAAGACGCTATGGAATGTGGTGGGATTTGCGAGGATTCCGCTTTGCAGCGGCGGGCTGTTTTTATGCGTGCCATGCCTTGACGATAAGAGCACGGCAGACCTCTGCAATAAGACCTTCAGGTCATGCGAAGGGCAGTGCATAGTGCGCGGCACAGACGACAAGTGCTACAGCGCCGAGGGCGAGGCCGACTGCCTGCCATAGTTAGACAATGTCAATGCAAGGTTAATCTAAAGGGATTGTCATAATAACTGACCGCCTAAGCTGAGTTGTCCGCACTCTTGAACAGTTTTTATCTTGATTTTAGGTTCAGCATAATAATTGACTACAAGGGCTTCGACTACCGGATTTCTGTTTATTTCTTTTCCACCAACGTGATAAAAATGCTCTTTTGTGAGAATCTTAAACCGACTCCAGAGAGATTTAATATACTCGTTCTCTCTAAAATCATTATGATGCCATGTCGATAAAATAAATTTTGCATCTATGGCCGACAGCGTCTTAAATAGGTGTTCTTCATTGGCGCTATCCCAGCCGTTATAATAATCGACGTGACGGTCAATATAAGGCGGGTCGCAGTAGACAATATCGGATGGTGATGCCGTCTTGATTGTCTGCAAAAAGTCCTGGCACTTAAATGTGACATTCTTCAGACGAAATAATTTTGATAAATAGTTCACCTGGTTCACAATTTTTGTAACATAGGATTGATTAAACCGTTGGGGTTTTCTGCAGAACGGGATGTTAAACTGTCCCTTGCGGTTAAACCTGATCATTCCATTGAACCCTGCTCTATTGAGAAAGAGGAAATCAATCGGTGAGTGATGTTGATTGAATCGTTCTCTTATTGTGTAATAATGTGTTTCCCCGTATTTAAGAAGGTTGCCGCCTTCGTGAGTCAAATAATCGCGGACTAAGTCAGGTGTAATAGCCCCGTTTGCAATTGCGCAGTAGAAGTTAATGATGTGAGGGTTGATGTCACACAAGAGCATATTGGGTGGTGCCACATTAAATGCGACAACGCCAGTGCCCATAAAAGGTTCTATCCAGACGCCGTTAAAATCATCGGGAACAACGCTTTTTACCCAAGCGACAAGTTTTGTCTTTATCCCTTGCGACTTAATAGGAGGTACTTTTACGGTCATCTGTCTCTTGTTTCCACTATTAAGGAGGTGTCCCCTCCTTTATATTCAACGAACTCTTTAAGGGTAGAAATCTTTTTCGTACCTCCCTTGCCATCTGGAATAATGATCTTTTTGTAATTCATCCAGTAGTCATCAAACCAGTGTTCTCCTAACATTGAGAACATTCCGCGCCCACTGATGATGGATTTGATATGCTTTATGCTTCCTATGTTGGCAGTGTTTCCACTACCGCCTTTATCGCTTGCGATTGTCCATTTTTCAGCTGCAAAAAACTGGAAATTTTTTACTACAGATGCTATAGAATGCAGCTCATCGATGTGATGAGTTTTTGTTTCGTCTATTGCAGCACCGCATATTCTTTCATAAATAATTCCAACACAAAAATGGCCTGAGTAAGAAGCATATGGGAACTGTATATTTTTTGTGCTTGTTCTGTTTTCAAAATATTCACCATGAGAGCCTAACGTAAATCCGTTGCAAAGGTGCGGTTTGTTTTGGTCTCTATATGTCGTCTTATAATCAACTGCAAACTTAATAGAGTCATCGTCAGATTTTACAAATGATATATCAGGGTAATAGTTCTGGTGTTCAGCTAAAACCAACTTATATCCAATGTTATGAGCAAATTTCAGAATATGTGGAAATAGATGGATTTCAAGAATCTTGGATATAACTTTAGTGTCTGATGAAATCGTATAAATGTTTTTGAAGCAATCGATAAATCCCTTGACAGTCCACTGTCCATCATCGGTGCTTATATATTGCCGCAAGATGCTCACCATCTCTGTGAGCTTAGCCCCAAATTCCTCTTTACGTGTCATGTGAAAAGATATAAGTCATTATTTAGTTTCTTACGGCTGATATATTTTGCCGCATGACTATCTTGAAAGGACATGATTAATTGTATCGGAACACGCTGGAGTTTTACAAGTCGTCTCATGATCTTCGCGTTAGAAAACCTCACTATATATTTCCTTTCCTGGATTCACACTTACGCGGAAATCCAGGAAATCATCTTCAATGGCTAAAAGCACAGGCAGTTTTGCCAGAGTGAATAACATAGGAGTTCTGGGGAGTTCTGGCAAAATAAACAAACCCGAATTATGGTAGAATATCTATCAAGAGCCATTGTGCATGTGCAGAGTGGATTTATGAATTGTAAATATCTGAGAGCAATGAGGGGATATGCGGCAAAAGTATGATATTACGCTGAAAGATATACTCAAAGACATCCCTAAGGTATTCCTGAAACTGATTACCGGATATGAAACCGGCAAATTTCTCGATGTGCAGTTTCCAGACATTGCGTTAAGAGAGCCGGACTTGGTGTTTGAAGTAGTTGATGGGAAGATACTCCATTTCGAGATTCAATCGAGAAACGACAGCACTATGTTGGAGCGGATGTTTCTGTATTCCGGGTTTATCCTTAATCAGCATAAAAATTTTCCTGTTCAGATAGTGCTTTATGTTGGCAGAGAGCCTATGAACATGCCAAACCATAAGGAAAGTGAAGGAGTACAGTTCTCATATAGATTACTCGATATAAGGGAAATCGATTGCAGCCGTCTGCTTGAGAGTGATTGCCCTGAAGACATAGTGTTGGCGATTTTATGTAAAACAGGCAATGAAGACGCCACTATAAGAACAATCCTCTATAAGCTCTCTGTATTGCCGCCAAAGGTGCGGGAGGGGTATATCAGAAAATTGCTCTATCTTTCTGATTTACGCAAACTATATCCAAAAGTCAAACTGGAGGTGTCAAAAATGCCTATAACGATTGATGTAAAAGACAGCGATATTTTTAAAGAAGGCAGAATGGAAGGCAAAGGAGAGGGGTTGATAGAGGGGATAGAGTTAGGTCTCGAACTTAAATTTGCTTCAGCAGGACTGCAGCTTATGAATCTGGTCAGAGCGGTGGATTCTGTAGATAAATTGGAGGAGTTCAAAAATCTTATCAAAAAAACAGGGTCAGTGGATGACTTGAAGGAGTTTCTGGGCAAGTCTGTCTAAGACGCCGGTACAGATGGGGAGTCAGTTCTTATTCCACTGCCCTTTTACCGGTGGAATTCTCAACTGAGTGCTGCCCCCAAGGACAACTGAGGCGTTAACGCCGCCGAAGCCGAAGCTGTTTGTGATGCCGGCGCGAATTTTGTCGATTTTCAGCTGCTTTGTGATGACATTTAAATTGCACGTAGTGTCGAGTGCCTGAATATTTATTGATGGTGGAATCAGCCCCGTGTATATCGACATTGCAGTTGCGGCTGTCTCGAAGGCTGCACTGGCTGAGAGCATGTGGCCGGTCATTGATTTATTTGCCGTCACCGGCACTCCTACGGCGTAATCATTAAATGCCTTGTGAATGGCCTCGGACTCTACAGCATCCCCAATGGCCGTTGAGGTCGCGTGGGCGTTTACAAAGTCTATATCTTCACTGTGTAAGGCGGCCTCTCTGAGGGCGCTGACCATGGCGGCGGCCTGCATAGCGCTGTCTGGCCGTACCATGTCCATGCCGTCTGATGTGTTGCCGTAGCCTAAGACCTCCGCATATATGCGTGCCCCGCGCCGCAGCGCTGATTCATACTCCTCCATCACCACAACAGCCGCCCCCTCGGCAAGGACAAAGCCGTCCCGCCCCACACTAAACGGTCTCGATGCCGCCGCCGTCGAATTCTTTGACAGCGCACCGCTTGCCCCGTAGCCCTTGATGCAAAGATCACACAACGGTGCCTCTGCCCCTCCGGCAAGCGCCCCTGCCGCATAACCGTGTTTTATCAGTCTGAAGGCCTCTCCAATTGCATTGCCCCCCGATGTGCAGGCGTTTGATATGCCAAGCGTATGACCGCGTAGCAGGAATTTCTGGGATATATGTGAAGCCGCCATCGAGGCCGTTGTTGCAGGCATCAGATAGGGTGAGAGCTTTGTCTGCCGATTATCACTACGTGCCAGCCTTGCCGCCGCCGCGTTTATCGTCGTAATCCCGCCCCTGCTCGTCCCAAGTATCGAGGCAAACCCGGATGTCTGCTTACAAGCGGCATCACACAGCGCCATTGCAGCAGCCGCAACCGCATAGTGTACAAATGGGTCAAGGCGGTTGCACTCCCGTACACTTAGATACTGCAGGGCGTCAAAGCCGCTTAATTGGCCCCCTTGAGTAATGCCGCTTAAATGAAGCCGGTCGGGTAGGGCGCTTATCCCGCTGATGCCTTTGTGGAGACGCTCCCATGAGTCTTTGAAGCTATTGCCAAGCGGCGTTACAGCCCCTATGCCGGTGATAACCACACGATTCATATGCACCTCGGATCGGGGGCAGCGAGCCTTCCGGTAATTGCATATGACACGGCGGGGCAGCCGCCACGGCATTGTCTGAAGAGTTTACATTGCCTGTTCGGGCAGGTGTTGCCATTAAATGACCTGAAATATTTCAACACAGGATTTCCCCATATCAGCTGAAAGTCATCACTGAGTATGTTGCCAAGTCTGAACTGCCTGTAACGAAAAAACAGGTTGCATGGATATACATCGCCATTTGGAAGCACGGCCAACTTTGTCGTCCCCGCCGGGCATCTTGCCCTCTCAAGCTCAGGATAGACCTCAAGGTCGGGTAGAAAACCACCGCAGTACACACCGTCTACGCCGTTATGCACCTGCCTCAGTGCGTTTAGCTGCTCGAAATATTCAACAAATGGCATGGTTGATTGCAGGCCATCGTCAGACATGGAGTCTCTGAAGATTAAATAATAGTTTATCATGGGCAGCCCGATATACTTTAACGCCGAATCGGCTAGGGCACTTTTTGATGCAACACTCTTTACGTATGGCTTATATTCTAAGATGAACGCGTCAAGTTCTGGAGTGATTTTGTCATTGACTGATACGCCTATTTTTACGTTTGGCCGGGTTGCGGCATTCGATATGTGCCGCAGCACGCTGACATTTGAGCCGTTAGTGCTTATAGTGCAAGTGAGATTGTTTTCGTTTATCAGGACGGCAAATTCTGAGATGTTTGGATGCAGGGTCGGCTCTCCACCTAGTATGTCAATGCCTTTTATGCCGAGTTTTATTAGTATGTTAATAAGAGATGAGAAATCGCCGTGGCTTATTAGGCCGGTTGCGCTTATGCCGCGATTAAAACAGAAATCGCAACTATAGTTGCAGCTCAGGTTTGGGTAGAACTGGATGCCTGCCGGATGTCCGTAATCAGGCATCCTCAATGCAATCATCAATCCAGGCAAGGGCGGCGGCAACCGCGGGGAATCCCACAACGCTGGTCAGCAGGATGGCCGCGTGTCTGAGCGCTTCGGCGGTGGCCCCGTGGGCAAGTGCCCTGCGTGTGTGGCTGTGGACAGAGCCTTCTGAGCGTATTGCAACGGCTGCGGCAAGCTGTATGAGTTCTGCCGTAGCGGCGTCAATCGGGCCTCCGGCTTTTGCAGCTTGACCCAGTGCCTCAACGGCATCAAGCAGGCCGCCGTGTCTTTCTTTTAACTTGTTATAATGTGACGGTATCTTTTTCATATTTTGCCCCACCCCCATAATTATGCTATGTTGTATTCCTTTTTGATAGCCGGCTCGTTAAACCCTACGATTACAGTCCGGCCTCCATCTACTACTATTGTTGGGAATGACTCGCGCGGGTTATATTTTTTAACCTCTTCAAGGAGCTTATCACGGGATTCGATGTCCATCGTGTCGAGTTCCGCAAGGACAAACTCAATGTTATGTCTTGTCAATAGCTCCTTTGCCTTCTTGCATGATGGACATGTACTCAGGGCAAATATTACAGTCTTTTTTTCACTCATAGTCTCTCTCTCCTGTTTACAATAGCAACCTTTGGGCGGCCTCATATACGTCTTTTAACGCTGTGGGATGTGATAGTATCGCCCCCGCCGAATCAACCTTTGTGAAATATATGGTCTCGTGAGTTGGGACGCTTATGGTTCTGAAAAAGGCCGTTGCAGTTGCCCCGCCGCTTTTAAACCCTATCTCCTTGTCCATGCCGCCAACCATCAGAAGGAGTCCTTTTCTACCTGCCTGCCCCTGTGGAATTGGGCGGCCAAGCAGATATTTTTCACACCACAGCGCCTGGCATCTGTCTATTAAACCCTTGAGCTGCGCTGTCAGACCGAAAAAAAATATCGGTGAGGCCACAATAAACCTCTCAGACGTGTATATTGCCCTGTAGACGGCCTCCATGTCGTCATCTATGACGCACCGGCCAGAGTCTTCACAGCCGCCGCAGTTGCTGCACGGGGCCAAGTTCATGGTGTGCGGGACGAATAGCTCAACTGGGCAGCCCAGTTGCGTGACTGCCCTGATGGCCTCGTTTATTAATATCTCAGTGTTGCCGTTTACTCTCGGAGAGCCGGCAATGGCGGTCACTTTCATAATAGACCGACCATATTATCCCTGCAATTCCATAGGCTGCCCGCAACATACAAGCTCTCCGCCGCCTACTTTCGTTACTACAACCTCGTTACCGCATATGTTGCACTTGTACTTTTCGCCATCTTTCTTTACTGCCATATCAACACCTCCAATGGTGTGTTATTTAAGGGCTTCGGCTACTTTGCCAACCATGTGGGCACCGGGCGTTAGGGTCTTATCTCCTTCAGACTTCCACTTCGCTGGACATGCCTCAGCGCCATGCTTTGCCAGATATATGTTTGCCTTTAGTTTTCTGAGCAGCTCGTCCATGTTCCTGCCAAGATTGTAGAAATTTATCTCGGCATTGAGGAGTGTCCCGTCAGGGCTTATTATGAAAGAACCCCTGAGGTCAAGGCCGGAGCACTCGTCATACACGCCAAACAGTCTCGATATGGCAGTGTTACGGTCTGCCCCCATTGGGTATTTGACGCCTTCGAGGGATTTCTCATCTCTGTGCCATGCCAGATGCGTAAATTTCGTATCTGTACTTACCGCAATGACCTCGGCGCCGCACTTTTTAAACTCGTCATATAGACCGGCAAGGGCAGAAAACTCAGTTGCACAGACAAACGTAAAATCTGCTGGGTAAAACACGAGAACTGTCCACTTGCCATCTTTTTTCAGGTCTTCAAGCGATATTTCGCCGAAGTCCTTCTTCACAGGGTCATACGTGTCCATCTTGAAATCCGGTACCTTCTGTCCAACCTTCAACCCGCAGCATACACCATCATAATCTAACTCATCGCACATGTCTTGTCTCCTCCTGTAATTACTTAATTAAATGCTTCAGGCCCTAAAGGCCCTATTGGCTTATGTTAATTGGCTTGACTGCCTCCCACTGCCCGTGGAGATTGCATCTTTCTATAACCCTTATCGAAGATGTGGGGTGCTTGCCGCTCTTAATGAGAGTTACCGATACGTCGGCAGCGGTGGTCACAGGTGTCAGATCAATTCTAGCCTTAAAATTCTCTCCTGAATATACCTCAATCCACTGTATGCTGTGGCCTTCCTGCATCACATGAGGGATTTCGCCAACTTTGATATTAACCCTAAACGGCTCTCCTGCCTTTACAGTGTCAGGGCAGTCAATAACGGGCATGTGCTTCTTCTCAGCCTCCGTTAGATTGGCAGGATCTGCCGGTTTGTTATTACCACAAAATAAATGCTTTTCTGTCATCTTAATTACCTCCTCTGGTCAAATTCTGATTATCAGATATCTTTAAGCCAGCCTATGCAGGCTCAAATGCCTCTTTTGGGGCGTTACACACAGGGCATGTGTAGTCGTCATGTTGCTCGCTAAACGGTGTCCCTTCTTTTGCCTCATCGTAAATCCATCCACACACGGTACATCTGTACATAAGTTAACCCTCCTTACTTACACAATTTACATAGCTTTGTCGATACGATTGAAAATTTTTTCTGATATTCCTTTACCTGCTGAGCAAAATTTCGGCCAAATTCATAACACTTCTTCTCGTCATCCGGTTTTAGTCTGTACTGCACGCCAATGCCCGGCTCAACTACCGGCATTTTCATCTTATTAAACATCTCATATAGCCATTTCACTGCACCTCCGCCCCAGCCATAGCTGCCAAAGGCCGCCATCAGACGCTCCTTAGGGCGCAGCCCCAACAGATGCACCATAAACTCCGCTATCGAGGGAAACACCTCATTATTCAACGTTGGTGAGCCTATCAGGCAGCCCCTCGATTTCCAAAACTCCTTAATTGCGACACTCATCGGTGTTGCACGCAGCTTTATCACACGGCAGTCAACCCCCTCGTCACGAATCCCCCTCATTATGGGCAGGGTCATCTGCTCAGTGCTGTTCCACATAGTGTCGTATATTATAACTATCCGCTCGTTGGCCTGATTGTTTGCCATGTCAAGATACATCTCCATCGCAAGCTCAGGGTTTTTCCTCCATATAACACCGTGGTCGGGGGCAATCATATCTATTTCGATACCCATTTTCTTAATTTCGGCTATTTTTGCCTTTATCAAGGTACCAAAGGGCATCAGGATGTTGGCATAGTAATCAAGCGTGGCATCCTCAAGCTCGGTCAACGACGCGCAGTCAATGAACTCATCATCAAAGCGCGCCGCAGAGGCAAGATGCTGACCAAAGGCGTCCTGCGACATGAGGAGCTTTGCGCCCTGTACGTATGTCATCATCGAGTCCGGCCAGTGTATCATTGGGGTCTCTATGAATTTCAGCGTGTACTTTCCGGTTTTTACCTCATCGCCGGTCTTCACCGTAATGATATTCCACTTTGAAATATCAAAAAACCTGTCCATTCCGTCTTTAGCCCTTTTCGTGGTGTAAATAGTAACGTCACGCGGTACTATTTCCATGACTCTGTCGAGGGCGCCCATGTGGTCGTTTTCTATGTGGTTGATTACGATGTTTTTAATCTTTAATGGATCTACGACGCTCTTTATGTTGGCTATGCCGACGTCGAGGAAATCATGCTTAACGGTGTCAACCAGCGTTATCTCCTCGTCTAAAATCAGATAGTTATTATACGTCGTCCCGCTTGGCGTTACATAGCCGTGGAAGTCTCTCACTGCCCAATCGACAACGCCTACCCAGTAGATGTCTGGTTTAATCTCTATGACATTCATCCTTTAGCTACCGCCTAGTTATATTTTAATGCAATATTTTAATGTCTGCGCGTTACGTCCACATTACATGCCTTGCAGTGTGTCTCTTGCTCGTCTGACCACATCTCAAGCTCAGCCCCGCACAAAGGACACTCAACAATATCCGGGACGGCTGCCCCTTTGACAGCACACGCTGGTTTTTCCTTAAACTGCGACTCGCTCATGCGCCTTCCTCCAACCCTGGCTCTTAAGCCTGTCCATGCGCGTAGTTGCCCATGACTTTATCTCCTGCAAATACTGCTTGGGATTGACCTTGGCCAACGATACGATTTGCTCTTTCTCACGCAGGCTGTCCACATGGTCGTTTGGATAGATACCGCGCCACGAGCAGTAGTCCTCGTCGAATATCACCTCGGGGCTGAGGTTTCTCACATGCTCGGCGGGCAAACTCTTAGCCATCAGGCGAGCGATGTCCATTTCATACTCTAAAATCCAGTTGTTGTCGCGTATCATCGTATCGGGATTGAATGCAACAGCCTTGCTGCACTCCGGGCAATACAGCCCCATCAACGTCTCAGGCGGCAATATCTCATTCCTGAAATTGATACTGACTTCCTGCGCCCCGCAGCTGCACTTAAATGTATGATCCATGCACATAACCGTAGCCCTCCTTAACTAAATATTAAACTGGTACCACAGATGGGTACCTGAGCATTAACGTACAGGGGAAAACCTGACCTTCCCCTTCCCACACAGAGGACATGCCCAAGACTCCGGCAGCTCCTCAAAGGGCATACCCTCGGGTATGCCATGTTTCTTATCACCCTTTGCGGGACTGTATATGTAACCGCATATCCCGCATTTGTATTGACCGTGACTTTGATCAAGACCACTGGCCTGTGTTTCCGGCTCCCCTGTATTGGGCATTGTATTGGGCATGAAAATTCTGCATGAAAAAAACAGGCATCAGCCTTCTTTTTTCATTCTTCCTTTTTCATTGTAGCCTTTTCACCGCAGCCAGGACACTTCTGCGGCTTACACCTGCCTTCTTTTACCGCACCGCATTTCTCACACTTGAAGACTCCCACTCTGATACACCTCCTTCAATAAAACAAGATCACAAAGTGCCGCCGTAAAGTCAGATTTCGTAAACCTGCAAACCGTTATACAGCTATTGTACCAGTAACCAAAGTCCAGCGTCAAGGGGGCAAGGGCAAACACATTAGAAAATTCTAATATAAAATTCCCTTCCTTCTTCGCTGACGGCACAGTTAGTTTCTATATTAATACTAAGCTGCCGTAATATGATTAACCGGCTAATCATCCTGAGCCTGTCGAAGGATTTCCGATGCCATCCAGTGCGCAAATAGTTACCTTGTCTATTTTACCTTTGACAGCCACATGGCCTAAAGAACGTGTGAGATAGGCCCCGTGTGCTTTATTGAGCGTTGCGCTGCTTACAATAATTTTTGTCTTAAATCCTTCAGTTTCCGAATAATGACAAAATACGCCATCACATTTACTCTTTTTCACCGGCAAAAAAATTTGAAATCCCCCTATATCCCCCCGGCGCCAACGCCAACAACAAGGTGCTTTTTGACAAACCCGGCGTAGTGGTTATCGGTTGCAATATTCACGACTGGATGAAGGCATATATATATGTCGTTGAGACGCCATACTTTGCAAGGAGCGATTCTAACGGCAAGACAATCATAAATAATCTGCCGGCAGGCCAATATGACGTAACCGTTTGGCATCCAAACGTGCAGCTTGCGCCAC